>JAGYOX010000035.1 GCA_018399235.1 Desulfobacterales bacterium
CGGACACTAGTTACCCCTATCAGTATTAATTCTGATGGGGCTGTAAGGCTGACGAACTGGTAAAAATCGATTTTGGAACAGCTTCTAATAGCTTTCAATACGAAAGGAGACCACCATCCGTCGGGCACGACGGGTGTTCACATATGCCAATGTACGCAAAGGAACAGAAACCATTGAAATCACGGGATGGGAGCGCAAAGCAGAGATCATTTTCAGGGGACTACGTGGTCGGAATCGATACGGGGGGAACTTATACCGACGGGGTGCTGATGGATTACCGGACGAGACGGGTTGTTGCCTCAGGCAAGACGCTGACTACCCGGGCCAATCTGGCCGACGGGGTCATAACCGTATTGAAAATGTTAAATATTGAAAATCCTTCAACTGTCAAGCTGGTGGGGATTTCAAGCACTCTGGCCACCAATTCGATTGCGGAAGGAAAGGCACGCGAGGTCGGACTTCTGCTGATAGGCTATGATCCTGACCTGGTGGCATCCTACGGGCTGGATGCCAATTTTTCCACCAAACATTTTGCCTATTTTGACGGCGGCCATGACTCCCAGGGCTCGGAGAATGCGCCCCTGGATCTTGCGGGCATTAAAGACTGGGTTAAGGCGAATCAAAATAAAGTGGATGCCTTTGCGGTTTCCAGCTACTTTAGCCCTTTAAACCCCTCCCATGAGGATGCGGTGTTTGCCGCCATACAGGATATATGCGATTTGCCGGTGGTTTTGGGGCATCAGTTGTCCACTAAGATCGATTCTATTAAGCGGGCTACGACGGCCTGCTTGAATGCCTCGCTCGTAGCCGTGATGCAGGAGTTTATTGCAGCTGTCCAAGACTCGTTAAAAGACCAAAAGATCAATGCGCCGTTAATGATTGTCAAAGGGGACGGCTCGTTAATGCCGCATGCAGAGGCTGCGGAAAAGCCGGTTGAAACAATCCTTTCCGGACCTGCGGCCAGCGCCATTGGAGGGCTTTTTTTCTCCCGGCATGGTAATGCCTTAATGATTGATGTCGGTGGCACGACAACCGATATGGCCTTGCTACAGGATTCCCAGATGTCCATTACCGATGAAGGCGCCCGGGTGGGTGATATCAAAACCGCGGTCAAAGCCGCTCGCATTCGTACCGCCTGCGTGGGATGTGACAGCCGGATTTCGTTCGGGCAGGGCGGAAAGACTGAAGTGGGGCCGGATCGGGTGGTGCCTTTGTCCAGGTTGGCGGCCCAGCATAAAAGCGTTCAAAAATCGATACTCGGCCTGCGTCAGAAGGATAACAGCACCTGGAGCCAGAATGATCTGGATTACTGGTTTCTGCACAAACCGGTTGATCCTGAAAAATTGGGAATCACCGACCCCAAGCATATCGAGCTGGTTGCCTTGTTAAACGAATCCCCCAGGAGTTTAACGGAGATTTTAAAGGCTTTGGACGTATACCATGCGGTGCAGTTAAATGCGGATGACCTGATGCGCCAGGGTTTGGTTGAGCAGGCGACCCTGACGCCAACGGATCTTTTGCATGTAAACGGGCAGATGGATGTGTGGGATGTTGATGCCGCACGGCAGGCAATCGAATGCGCCTGCCATATTTATGGTAAAAATCCGAAGCAGTTTGTTTCCGAGACGCTTGATTCTATTGTTGCCACCATGGTCGAAGAGGCAATCGTGTTCCTGGCCCGTCAGGAGGATGAAACCGAACTTCCGGAAATGGTGGATGGCGACTGGGGCCGGTGGATGCTCAGTGAAGCCATCAGCGGTAGCAACGAATATGTATCGGTAAATATCGCCAGCCGTTTTCCGATAATCGGGATCGGCGCGCCGGCCGGTATTTTTGTCAAAAAAGTGGCTGAGAGTTTAAAAGCGCCGTTTGTTCTGCCGGAACACGCCCATGTGGCAAATGCCGCCGGTGCTGTGGCGGGTTCGGTGATGGCGGACAAAGAGGCTCTTGTTTATGTTCAGGAAAGCGGGGACGCCCATGCCCATATCGTTCAGATCGCCGATGAGCGCCGGAGTTTTTCGGAATATGAAGAGGCGTTTGCATTCGCCAAAAAGAAGGTGAAGGATTTGGCCATTGCAAGTGCTAAGGCATCGGGCGCGGTGTCGCCGCAGGTAAGCGTGAAGATAAAAACCGAAGGGGCCATTGAACGCGTTCAGGCCAGGGCTGTTGGCAACCCCCGGCTTTCTGAGCAATGGGGGGCCCTGCCGGACTGAATTTCAGGGAGTTTTTATGACGCTTGAAGAGAATATTCAGCAGATACTTTCGGATAACAGGGTCGATTATGATGTGGTGGCCCATGAGCCGGTCTATACCAACCCGGCCATGGCTGAGGCCCTGCAGGTGAATGAATCGGAAACAGTAAAATCCTTAGTGCTAAATACCAAAGAAGGGGACATGATCGTGATGGTTTTGCCGGGGGACCGCCGGGTGGATTGGAAGCAGGTGGCCAAGGCGGCCGGCAGCAAGAAAGTATCGTTTGCCAAGCCCGAAGATGTCAAGGATAAGGTGGGTTGCGATGTGGGTTGCGTACCGCCTTTCGGGCATTTAACGCCGATGGCAATTTATATGGATAAAGCATTGGTGGAAATGCGGTATATCTATTTTAACCCCGGCGTGCATGACAAATCCTACAAAGTCTCAGGAGAGGCTTTAAACGCACTGTGCCGTCCGGTTTATGTATAGGTTTGGCACACACTCCAATGCACCAGATTAGACGAATAATGGGTGATTTATGAAAAAAGAATTAATTATTTCAGCCGTTGGTCGGAATGTCGTCGGCATTGTGGCCAAGGTGTCAAAGGAAATATACAACTGCGGCTGCAATTTTGAGGATTCCCGGATGACGCTTCTGGGCAATCATTTTGCCCTGATGATTCTGGTTTCAGCTACAACCGAGAAAATGTGTGAGGATCTGTCATCAGCCTGTGATCGGCTTGATGGGGAGACGGATTTAAAAGTGACCCTTTTCCCGGTGGATGTGCCGGGTGGGAAACACTATGAGATAGAACCCAATTATGAGATCCGCGTCAAAGGCATTGATCGGATGGGTATTGTTTATCGAACGACGCAGCTTTTGGCGTCTTTAAATATTAATATTGTCGAGCTGGAAACAAAAATTGAGTCCCAGGCAAAAGACGGGACCCCCATTTTTTTGATGAGCACAAGTGTTGTCGTGCCCAGGGAGGTTGATGGCGAACAGTTGCGCAAGGATTTAAAGTTTTTGGCGGAAGATCTTCAGGAAACGATTTCACTGACCCGATTGCCGGAACCTTAATTAAAATGCCAAAACTGACAGTATATCCGATTGACAAAACCGTTCACATGCGGCGCGGTGAAACCGTGCGGGACGCGTTGTATCGGGCGGGCGTTGAACTCGACACCCCCTGCAACGGCCAAGGGATCTGCGGCAAATGCCTGATTCGGGTCGAAAATCCCGAGTTGGTGCCGAAAACGCCCCATCCGGATATAACCCCGGAGCAGGAGGCGGAGGGGATTCGTCTGGCGTGTCAGCTGATACCCCGAAAAGATATAACGATTTATGTGTTATCCGAGTATGTGCGGCATGAATACCGGATTTTGGAAGGCGACCGCTATCCGGATGACCGGGAGGACAGTGACGAGGCACCCAAGGAAAACAGAGAGGATAAAGAAGAGGGCCAAGAGAGGAAACGGGTTCCGGCGGCAAGCGTGACAGAGGAAGAAGGCGCTTTCTGTTTGAATTACGACCGCGAGCCGCCGAAGCCATTAGCCCATTGGTGCCAGGGAACGGTTCCGAAGGGGCTGGCCATTGATATCGGCACCACGACGCTGGTGGTAACGCTATTGTCTCTGGATACCTGTCAGGAACTGGCCACTGCATCCAGTTTGAATCCCCAGATTCATTTCGGTCATGACGTCGTGCGCCGGATTCAGGCCGGATCAACTCCCGACGGGCTTGCTGAAATATCCCAATGTGTTCGTAGTGGTTTGAATGAACTTATTAAAGAGGCGTGTGCAAATTCAAAAACCGATGTCAACGAAATTGTCGATGTAGTGATTGGCGGCAATACCACCATGCTACAGCTCGCCGCGGGAATTGATCCGGAGCCGCTTGGCAGGGTGCCGTTTACCGTCAGCATCCAAAGCGGAGTGAGCTATCCGGCATCCCAATTTGGATTGGCGGTTCATCCGGAAGCGCGGGTGTATATACCCCCGGTCATTCATGCCTATATCGGGGGGGATATCAGCGCCGGGCTCCTGGTTTGCCAAGGATTTTTTGAACAAAGTGCGTCGGTTCTGTTTGTGGACATCGGAACAAACGGGGAAATGGGATTAAACGCCGGCGGCAAGTGCCTGATGACATCCACGGCAGCCGGCCCCGCATTTGAAGGTATGGGTATTCTAAACGGAATGCGGGCGCAGATCGGCGCCTTGGAACGGGTGAACACGGATGCCGGCTCCTTGATTTTTAAAACCATTGGGAATGCCCCGGTCAAAGGAATTTGCGGTAGCGGGATCATTGATATCATCGCCGCCCTGATAAAAATCGGTGTTATTGATGGTTCCGGGCGCATGCGGCGTCCGGCGGAGACCGAGGGGCTAACCGATGATATCGTTTCGCGGCTTGTTGAGTTAAACGAAAAGGCTGCGTTTTATATCGAGGGAGACGTATATTTCACGCAGGATGATGTCCGGCAGGTCCAGCTGGCCAAAAGCGCCGTTCGGGCGGCGATAGAGATTCTGATGGAAGAAGCTGGAACCCGCCCGGCGGACATTGATCGGGTGGTGATTGCCGGCGGGTTCGGCTATTCCCTTCGGCCGGAAAACTTAGAGGCCATCGGCCTGTTGCCGCCCGGTATGGCGTCAAAAGTATTTTTCGCGGGCAACACCTGTCGGATAGGCTGCGTCCGCCTACTTCGCAATGTGAGCAACCGTCGATTTCTTGAAAAGCATATGCAGCGGGTTGAGCATGTTACCATAGAAACCCGGCCGGATTTTATGGACCTTTATGTTAACAGCATGGAATTCCCGGTAGAAAAACCTTAGAAAAACCAAACAAGGAGAAGACTTATGTTAATCGTTGGAGAGCTAATCAATTCAAGCCGAAAGCCCATCAAAGCGGCCATCGATGCTCAGGATACCGAAGAAATACAAAAAATTGCAAAGGATCAGCATGATCACGGAGCAGATTTTATCGATGTCAATGCGGGCACCTTTGTCGGTAAGGAAAGCGAATACATGCAGTGGCTGATTAAAACGGTCCAGGAGTCTGTCAGTTCCCCATGCTGTATCGACAGCCCGGATCCAAAGGTGGTTGAAACGGCCCTGTCCGTTCATCAAGGAACCCCCATGGTCAACTCTATTTCTCTTGAAAAGGCGCGCTATGAGGCCTTGCTGCCGGTTATTGCCGGTACGGACATTAAGGTGATTGCACTTTGTATGAGTGATAAGGGAATGCCTGAAACCAAGGATGACCGGGTCGCTATTGCTGAGGATTTAATCAATAGCCTGGTGAAAAACAACGTGCCTATTGAGAATATTTATGTTGACCCGTTAGTGCAGCCGATTTCAACCAATGATTCTTACGGGATGGAGTTCATGGATGCCATTGAAGCCATCATGACCGGCTTTCCGGGCGTGCACACGATTTGCGGATTATCAAATATTTCTTATGGTCTGCCCGAGAGGAAGCTTATCAATCAAGCGTTTGTAGTCATGGCCATCGCCAAAAAGCTGGATTCGGCCATTATCAATCCGCTTGACAAACGGATGATGGCAAATATTATCGCAGCCGAAACACTTGCTGGAAAAGATGAGTATTGTTCGAATTATTTGACTGCCTACCGTGAGGAACGATTGAAACTATAGGATGTTTTATGGGCATTACGGATTACCTCAGTGCCCGAAGGAGGTATGAAAATGAAAGTACTGGTCAGTGACAAGCTCGGCAGTGCCGGGATTAAGCTATTCGAAAAGGAGGAAGGCATTGATGTTGATGTAAAAACCGGTCTTTCGCCTGATGAACTTAAAGAGATAATCGCTGATTATGATGCATTGGTCGTTCGCAGCGCCACAAAGGTAACAGAAGATGTGCTGGATGCGGCAACGAATTTGAAGGTTATCGGCAGGGCCGGTATCGGTGTGGATAACATCGATGTGGAGGAGGCCACTAAGCGGGGCATTATCGTGATGAATACGCCGACCGGCAATGTTGTAACAACCGCAGAGCACGCCATTGCCATGATGATGGCGCTTACCCGCAATATCCCGCAGGGCACCGCCTCGATGAAAGCGGGTCGATGGGATAAGAAAAAACTTCAGGGACGGGAGATCTATAATAAGACGTTTGGCGTTATCGGATTCGGAAAGATTGGCTCCATCGTCGCCAATCGGGCGCGCGGCCTTAAAATGCGGGTGGTTGTCTATGATCCGGTAGTTACCCCTGAAAAGATTGAAAAGGCCGGCTGTGAAAGCGTTACCCTGAAAGAGTTATACAGTCAGTCGGATTATATCAGCGTCCACGTGCCAAAATCCAAAAAAACTTTGGGGTTGATCAATAAAAAATCATTTGAACAGATGAAGGAAGGGGTCATGTTGATCAACTGTGCCCGTGGCGGGATTGTGGATGAGGACGCCCTTTACGAGGCTATGAAATCCGGGAAAGTCGTCGGTGCGGCATTAGACGTGTTCACTACTGAACCGCCGCCGGAGGATTTGCCCCTGCTTCAGCTTGACAACTTGATTGCCACCCCCCATCTCGGCGCCTCCACGCTTGAAGCGCAGACCAATGTGGCAGTTATGGTGGCCAGGCAGATCATTGCATTTTTAAAAACCAATACAGTGGAGAATGCCGTAAATACGCCATCCGTTTCCGGCAAGGACCTGGAAAAGCTTAACCCCTTTATCTTTCTGGCTGATCGTATGGGTTGCTTGCAGGCCCAGTTAATAAGTGGCTATATTCGGGAGGTAAAGATTGAATACAACGGTAATTTTGCCGATGTGGATTTAAAACCTGTGACCACCTCCTTTTTGACAGGGCTTTTGGATGCGATTTCCATGGAGGATGTCAATGCGGTCAACGCCCCCTATCTGGCCAAGGAGGATGGTATTAAAGTCTCCGAATCCTCGAGTGACGAAGCCATGGAGTATAACCACCTGCTTACCATGGAAGTTATTACCGAAGAGATGAGCAGCGTGGTCTCGGGCACGGTGTTCGGACGGAACTACCCCCGGGTCGTCAAGATTAACGATTTTCGCTTGGAAATGAAGCCGGAGGGATACTTAACCCTTATCCATAACCTGAATATACCCGGCGAAATAGGCAGCATTGGAACACTTCTGGGAGACAAAAGCATCAACATTTCGAAGATGACCGTTGGGCAGGAGGAAGCCGGTGAGCGAAATATTGTTTTTTTAAGGACCGATTCTCCGCTTTCCGAAGAAATTCTGGATGGTCTCCGCAATCTACCCATGTCCAAATCGGTCACCTATCTTGAATTATAGGTCTTATTAAGCCCTTTTTGATAGCTACCGGGGCCTGGTTTTTTATCAACGGGTCCCGGAATAATCCACCTTTATTTAGTTTTGAAAAGCTTAGCCCTTTGGGCCAGGTCAGAGGATGACTCTGCCTTTGTAGGTTTGTCTAAAATCACAAATTCCAAGCACCAAATTTTAAACAAATTTCAAATTTCAATATTCAATGACCAAAACCTGGCAAAGCAAGAACTTGTTTGGGTATTAGAATTTTGGTCATTGTGATTTGTTTGTTTTTTGTGATTTGTAATTTGGAATTTTATTAAGTCGATGAATCCCCTTCGGAGTTAACCAAAGTCAGGTCTTTTGGGCCACGATCTTTACTTTGATCTTTTCCCGATCATTTGATATGTGCTTATCTGTTCGCGGATAATTCCTAATCGATTTTTTTTTATTAAGGAAGGTGGTGGACCATGCAGCTTGATGATATAAGGCGGGTGTTAATCATAGGCTCAGGTACCATGGGGCAACAGATCGGGTTTCACTGTGCAGCCGGCGGGTATGACGTGGTATATTATGATATCAGCCAGGAGCTTCTCGATAACGCCGTGAAACGTGCGAAAAGGCTTGCGGACAGGTATGTCAAGGCGAATCGGTTGACACCGGAGGCGGCTGATGAAGCTTTAAAAAGGATTCACACGACTAAGGATCCGGAGGAGGCCGGAAGAGAAGCGGATTTTATAAGTGAATCCATACCCGAAGATCCGGAGCTCAAAGGCCGGGTGTTTGCGCAGTTCAACGATATTTGCCCGGAGCATACGATTTTTACCACAAACACCTCATCGTTAAAGCCCTCCATGTTTGCCGACGCCACGGGACGGCCGGAAAAATTTGCCGCCTTTCACTTCCATGACGTTCGTATCACCAACGTGGTGGATATCATGCCGCATCCCGGGACCTCTCAAGAAACCGTTTTGCTGATAGAGGCTTTTGCCGAGCGTATCGGCCTGCTGCCCATCATGTTGAAAAAGGAAAATTACGGGTATGTATTTAATGCCATGCTCATGGAACTCTTTAGAGCCGCCCAGTCTTTGGCTGCCAAGGGCGTAGCCTCGGTAGAGGATATCGATCGGGCCTGGATGGGGGTGATGCACACGCCGATGGGACCATTTGGCATTATGGACAGTATCGGCTTGGATACCGTATGGAAGATCACCGATTACTGGGCCAACAAGTTACAGGATAAAAATGCGCTGGCAAATGCGGAATTTATGAAGCAATACGTGGATAGCGGTCATCTGGGCGCAAAAACCGGCCAGGGGTTTTACCGGTACCCGGACCCGGCTTATGCTAATCCGGGGTTCTTAGAGAAAAAAAGTAAAAAATAAATTTGACGCAGGAATTGGATAAAAGGGGGAGTTTTCAAACGGACATTAAGCCATACGAATAATGTGAATTATAATTCGCCGGGCCATATCCTTTCCGGTAAACGTTTTGCCGACTCTTTCAACCGTCATATTTTCCGGCAGTTGATCGATAAACCTGTCGACATTCATTCGTTGCCTGTCGTGGGATAGATAAATGGCGCCCCCAGGCTTCAGGTATCTGCGGCATAGGCATAGAAGCGGTTGTAAAGAGGATTCCTTATAAATCACTTCCGCACCACAGATGATATCAAATTGTGACGTTAAATCCGGATGCTGCCAGTCCAGTTTTTTGATCCTGACATTTTTCAGCCCATTGTGTTCCACATTGAGTCGTAGTAGATCTAGGCTGTCGTCTTCGTCATCGGTGATGTACACATGATGGCCAAAAGCGGCCAGAAACATTCCGGTAATACCCATCCCGGCATTTATTTCAAGAACGTTTTGCGGCGGGGTTGGCGATAGATTATCCAGCATGTAATCGGTCAGAACCAGGGAGGCCTCCCAGATTTTGATCCACATGGGAAAATCAGTAAACCGTCCATTTTTATCGTCAAAGAGTTTTTCAATAAATGGTTCCCAGTTGCCTACCCGGTAGAACTCCATCCTCTTGCCGCCGATACCGATGGGGACCGTTTCCAGTTCGTATTTTGACTTCAGGGATTGATAATTATTCATAAGGTTATAAAAGATTTAATTTTAAGGCGTTATAAAAGATCGGGCGGTCCTGTTCGGCCGCCCGATCTTCTTCCATGCGTTAAAAGGGAAGGGGGAAACGCATGTTTTGATGGATTATAGCCGGTGCTCAGCCGGCCTGTTCCGCATATTCAGTGATTTGATTGATATAGAGGGACAACATGTTATTCTGATCTGATTCGGTAATTTCTTTTGGCAGACGGTTTAGCGCCATATCACTAGCTTTATCAGCAAGTTCGGCCAATAGGAGGTGTCTTGCCTGAAGAATCTGGTTGGTTGCTTTTTTCTTTTCCATCTCCAATAGCTTGCGGCTCTGTTTGTTTGCCTGATCGATGATTTGCTGCCGCTTGCGCTTTCCTTCTTCAGCAATTCGGGATTTTATTTTTTCAAACCGGGTACTGCTCTCCGTAATCATCTGCCGGGCTTCCTGGATCTGGCTTTCAAATGCTTTTTTGCGGTCCTCCAGTTCCTTGATTTCCTCGGCAACTTCGTTTTGGCGGCCTTTTAGAAAATTCAAGAACGGTTTTCGACCGAAGCGGTATATGACATAGGCGAGGATGAAAAAATTCACCCAAATCATGATATTGTCATAGATGGTGCGCCAATCGATGGAATTCTCCGAGGCCATTGCACTTGTGCCCAACATGTGCAAAACCATAAGTATAACGGGCATAAGCCGGAAGCATCGGCCAGATGTTTTTTTGATCCAGTTATTCACGAACCAGCCTCCGATCCAGTATTTTTTCCATTATTTCTGTTGCCAGTCGTTCGGCTTCAGTTTTAAGCGTTTTACGGGCATCTGCGATCTGGTCGTCTACAAACTTTTTATTTTCAGATTTAATCGCATTAATCTCTTGTCTCGATTCGTCCAGAATCGCTTCTGCCTGTTTTGCGCCGTCATTTTCCAACTCGATCCGATGACGGGTCGCTTCTTCAATCGTTGCCTTTTCCTGCTTTTCAAGCTGCTTATTCAAATCATCGATTTTTTCTTGAGCGCTTTGAATATCCTTGCTGATTCCGTCTATATGCTCATCCCGCTCCTGCATAACCGTATTCAGGGGCCTGAACATAATCCGGTTGATCAGAAACAGGAATATCAGAAAAGATATCAGCTCAATTATAAGCGTTTCATTAATGCTGACCATTACAATTTTGCTGACGATTTCCATATGCCGCCTTGTCCTCGGAAGTTATACAACAAAAAGCAGGAGCAATGCGATAACCAGCGCATAAATGCCCGTGGATTCCGAAACTGCCTGGCCAACAAGCATGGTTCTTGTCAAAAGCCCGGCTTCACCGGGGTTTTTGCCAATCGCCTCGCAAGCCTTGGATCCGACAAGCCCTTCACCCACACCAGGGCCTATTGCGCCCAGCCCCATGGAGAGACCCGCCCCAAGAAATGCAGCGGCTTGCACTAGATGTGTGCCTTCAATAGCCATGATTTCCTCCTTAAGTATAATTTAAATTAAATAACAAATATGAGTACCAGTGCCACAACTAAAGAATAAATAGCAGTTGATTCACAAACAGCCTGACCGACCAGCATAATCCGGGTCAGATCAGCGGTTGATTCTTTGTTCCTCGCAATCCATCTGACAGCGCTTCTGCCGGTATTGCCGATACCGATTCCAGGCCCTATTGCGCCAAAGCCCATACATAATCCCGCGGCCAGTAATGCCATTGCTGCGGGCAGTGATGCAGTCGGCGTAAATCCCTTGAAAAGCAGAATAAAAGCGATAAGAATGCCGTATATAGCCGGTGTTTGGGTCACTGCCTGGGCGAGAAGCATGATATTGGTAACCGTACTTGCGCTCGTTGGCTGCCTGGCCATGCCTTCACAACTAGTTTGAGCCACAAGGCCGCCGCCGAGCCCTGATCCGATGGCAGCTAATCCCACCGCAAAACCTGTTCCTAAAATTGCCGCCCAGGTTGGCGCAATTGGGAGTCCGGAAAAATCGCTGAATAAAAGGATAAAGGAAATGACCAGCGCAAAGATGGAGGGGGTCTGGCAAACTGCAGAGCCGATTAGCATATTGGTTGTCAACTGTCCACTCATTGCCGGTTGCCTGGACATGCCGACACACGCCTCGCCGGCTGGAAAGCCCGAGCCAATACCGGAACCGATGGCGCCAAACCCCATACTCAGGCCAGCCGCCAGTAAAACTGAAACCATAAGTATGGACTGACCCGAAAAATCAGTGAACAAAAGGATCATGGCCACCACCAGGGCAAAAATGGCTGCAGATTCCGCTATGGCCTGCCCCACCAGCATGTTTTTAAAAATATCCCCCGATATTTTGGGAGTTCTAGAAATAGCAAGATTGGCTTCAGAAGCTGTAAAACCTTCTCCAATCGCCGCACCGATAGCTCCGAACCCCATTGCAAGTCCACCACCAACAAATGCAGCCACTTGAATCCATGTATCAATATCTAATGTCATGCCTAATTAACCTGCACTGCAATGTATACCAATGTTAGCATTGTAAAGACAAAGGCTTGAATTGCACCTATGAAAATGACGAAGAAGGTTATTAGAAAAGGTGGCAGCACCAGACTCAATGTCAGGTAGGAGACCACCAGTATAATGATGGAACCGCCCATGATGTTGCCGAAAAGACGAAACGAGATGGAAACCACCTTTGCCAACTCGCCGATCAGATTCAGCGGCATCATAAAAAAGATCGGTTCAAAATAGCTTTTCGTGTATTCTTTGAATCCCTTTTCCCGGATTCCGGTGTAGTGGGCGATTACAAAGCCCATAATGCCAAGGCTAAGCGGCGTGTTTAAATCCTTGGTCGGCTCGTGCATATGGGGCAGCATGCCGATCCAGTTGGCAAAAAGCAGAAACATAAACAGCGCCGTTATGAGCGGCGCATACTTGCGGCCAAGGTCTTTATCAAGGGCATCTTCTGACAAGTCATAGAATTGATTGATAAACAGCTCCCCGATAACCTGGACCGGCCCGGGCACAATGTTCTTATGCCGGCTCGCCAGTAACCCGAAAATGAGCAGGATGATGATAACGATCCAGGTCATTATAATCGGTTCAAGGTTAAACGTCATCTCATGACCGAAAAGCGGGACAATAAGCTGATGAATTTCTCCGAGATCTTCCATGGCGTTTTCTTAATATAGTTGATTTTTTTGGGTTCTCATCTTTATGTAACGGCTGATATGATCGGTCATTATTACCAGTTGAACGCTGAATAAACCGAAGACGGTTGCTGCCATATTAAACTGATTCAGCTTGATTGAAAGCGCCAGCGGTATGGCCAGCAATGCATACCTTAAAAAAATCAGCAGAAAAGATATGCCGACGCCCTTTTTTCTTGTGTGCCCGATCCGCATGGGCAGGGTTTCAGCCATCAATACGAAATTGATGATACTGAAAAGCGTACCAAGAATCAGTCCCTTGCCAATAGGCTTTAACATTAGTATGAAACACAGGGTGCCCACGATAACGGCGAAACCCAAGGCAATTGAACAGTATATTTTCTCAGTGTCTCTAATTGTCCCCATTTTCTTTTTCATCATGGTTGTCGGGTTTAAAGACTTCCATAATTTGCCGGTACACAACCACGCCTCCCCCGATAATACCCAGCAGGGTAAAAATGACTATAAAAGGTCCTTTTATGCCCAGCCAGCTATCGAGAGAGAACCCGATAAAAAAACAGAGCATTATGCTTCCGGCCATGGTCAGCCCCAGCTGCATAACGAGCTGTAAATTTTCCATCCATGGCCGGTTTTCTTTATATCTAAACCATTGTTTGTTCTGCTTACCCATTCTGCGGCATTAGTTAACGAAGCTGTTTAGATAGCAGATTCTCGATTTGACCGTCAAGCAAATATTTTACTTTACTTAACCGTTTGATATAATATAAAATTATAATAATTTCGCCTATTGAAAAATATAATATGGGTAAAAAAGGCTATTTCATAATGTTATTGCTAATAGGTCCAGCCCAAAAACCCCAGACATATGACATTTGTAATTATGGGGATGGCGTAAATGATGCTTACGGTAATGACCTTTGCGGCGATGGTTCGCATTCTGACCACCAGTAGCGTAATAAGGTAGAAATACAGATAACCGATCAGAAAAATCAGCCATATGCCGCCGAGAGAAAGGTTCCACCAGGGGTATTCCCAGACCAGGTGGCCGCCAATATTTAAAAGGCATTCCACAAAAACGCAGAATACGGCATAGCCGATAGCCCAGAACCAGCCATTGGAAATCCCCAGTATTTTTTGCGCGGGATTCTCAAAAAGGGTATGATAATAAATAATTCCGGCAATGGCAAACATGAACATGATTTCAATGTTCCATCCGACCATGGTCCGCAGGGCGGTATCCCCAGGCGTTGTCCAGAAAGCCGAATGCTGGGTGAAATGAAATACAAGACCGTTCCATGTCTCGTTGATAAAATCCAGGCCGAAAAGCGTCACCCCGGCAAAAACGGCATTCCATTCCCCCGTTTTTCTAGCGTTTTTTATTTCAACGGCGTAAATATAGAATACAATGGCAAGCAGGGGAATTACATACCACTCAATGGTAGTTAAACTCCTTAACCCGTTAAGGGCTTGTTGAGAGGCAGGTGTCATCTTCGTATCTCCTTGGATGATGGGGTTTTTATATGTGGGGATGGCAGCCGGTCCTGCGGAGGCTTTTGGATCATCTCAAGCAGGGGTTGCCGTGACGTTTATTTCGTCTGCAGGATGCTGGGGATGATTTTTGCGAGTTGGACCTGCATGAAGTATGCATTTCCGTCGGATTCCATCAATACCAGAAACCTGAAATTTCCCTCTTTCATTACATCAGAGGACATCATCAGGATCAACCCTTTGGCGGTGTGTACGGTCAAGCCGGTGCATTTATCAAATCCTTTCTGATAAATGGTTTGCTGGCAGTGCGTCAGCATTTTATTAAAGGCAGCGGCAAAATATTTAAAATCAATGGGTTCATTTACTGTATCAGTGGCAAGAACGGCTCCATCCGGGGTCAATATGGAAATACCCTTATAACCTTTAATCGTGCGAAGCATGTTGACGTAGCGGTTCAATTGGCTCTGCAGTTTTGTTTCATGCGCAGGAGGAGCGGGCTGCGGTTGTGGTTCCGGTGGATGATTCCTCTCACCGGCTTTACGGGGTTTTCCCCACAAAGCATCGGCAATTTCCATTAATTCCACTTTGATGACCTTTTTCGATTTTTCTTTGGGCAGCTCTGAGAGGTAAATGCTGGTACGATCCCATTTAACCATTTCCCGGGCTGCCTGTTCCCCTGAGAGATGTTCAAAGTGAGCATTTAAAAGGATACCCCGGTCAAAATAAAAATATCCTTTTTTCTGGCCGCCGCTGGTGACATCGAGTCGGCATGTTTGGCGGGACATTTCAATCATCGGCAGGAAATCGCGCAGGGTGACTCCGTTCCGGCTCAGCCCCTCATCTTTAAGATTCTGGGCAACAAATATGGCAGAGGCCAGGTTTCCGAATTGAAACGGTTTTTGTATGTAATAGAGCACATTTTCATTGCTGTTACGCCCACGAAACCATGGCTTCGGGGTATCCTCATCCACCATGACGATGCACGGGGTGCCCGGACGTTTTCGCGTCATGAACGCAATCAGTTCAACCCCGTGAACTTTTGAGAGATTGACGGCGGTGATAAAAACCGCAATTTTATTTTTGGATAAAAGATCTAAGGCAGTTTCCCCGTCCCAGGCTGTCAGAAGTTCAAAATGATGCAGGTCTTTGAAGCCCTTTTCGATCTTATTCAAGGTTTCCTGATCGTTGTCAACGATAAGTACTTTATCCATTCTATGATCCAATCTACTATTTTTATAGGCATATATCCTGTTAATAACGCCCATGCACAGGGGAAAATGGTGAACCGTTTTGAATCCTCTCTAAATTCTATCTATTATCGATTTCAGTATCCCCTTGTCAATAAGTTTTAATTATATATTAAGGAGGTTAAAGAAATTTTTGAACGATTTTTCTCCTGTTTCAGCGGAAACCGGTTAAGTAGAAAAAAATATATTTGTTTGAAATATTTTTGTATACTTATAAAAGTGGTGGAAAAATGATTGATCGATGGGTGATTCTTTTGGAGATTGAGAAAAAAAATGCGCTCAAGCTGGCTGGTATATCCATACTGATCTGGTTAATTTGTGGTTTTTTCGTTTATTCGGGGGCTGCATTTACAACCGATCATGAGGTGATTTCTCTGGCAAGCTATAATGTGGAAAATCTGTTTGATCTAAAAAAGGATTCAACGGAATATCCGGGATATATTCCGGGCGGCCGGGACGGTTGGAACCGTGAGATGTTGAACACCAAGCTCGACCATCTGGCCCGGGTAATCGATGATCTATCTGCTGATATCCTGGCGCTTCAGGAAGTTGAGTCCGGGCGGGCGCTCGCGTCTTTGAACGGGCGTTTGAGAAAACCGTATCCTTATACCATAATCGCGGATAGGAAGCCTACGACGGTGAAATGTGCTCTGATGTCAAGGTATCCAGTTGTTGAGGTCAAAGAAATAGCCGTTCCCGGAAAAACCGCTCGTAATATTCTGAAAGCAGAAATCAGGATCGCAGACCATTCATTTGTCGTTTTCAACAATCACTGGAAATCCAAAACAGGTCCGGAAAGCAGGCGGCTGCCATATGCACGGGCATTGGCAGATGCCATCGAAAGACTTGACGCGGATGCAGATTTTGTCATTGTCGGGGATTTGAACAGTAATTATAATGAATTTGAAACTTTTAAGAACACTAAGGAGTTAAACGACACGAAGGGTACTACCGGCATTAACCATATTCTAAACACGGTCCGTCAAGACCGCCTGGTCAGTGAGCGAATGTTAAATCGGCAAATGCAGAACCAAACCTATCTTTACAATTTGTGGCTCGAGTTGAAAGATGAGAGGCGCTGGTCAACGCAGTTTTTCAGCCACAGGAGCAGTCCGGATCATATTATTGTTTCTCCGGGCCTTTATGATAACAAGGGCGTTTCCTATATTGACAACTCCTTTGATAAATTCGATCCCGGCTATTTGTTCCGGGGAGAGCGCATCCGGCGGTGGCAGCGGACCAAGAAAGGACGCGGCAGGCATCTTGGCGAAGGGTTTTCGGATCACCTGCCGATTTTTGCCTGGTTAGCGCCAGGCCCCTTCAGCTATAGACCGGATGCGCCGTATCCTGAGAAAACATTGCCCATTGCGGCGCTTTACGAATCTAAAACGGGAAGGGTGAATTACCATCTCAATCGGTGCGCAGTTATTTACAGGCACCGGAAATACACAATTATTAAACAGCGGAATGGACGGGCGATACTGGCATACGGGACGGATGAACAGTTGAGGCAAGGCCAGATCTATGACTTGACCGTTAAATATTTGAAACGCTATTATGGAATGCTCGAGATTACAAAGTTCGCCTCTGTTGAATCGGGGGAAAAGCGTATTGATTTAACCGAATTTTTTATTCGGCCGTCAAACCGATCGCTTAATGATTCGGCTTCTGTCAACGAAGTCGTCCTACGGATTAAGGGCTTTTATCGAAATGGCTGGCTGTATTATGGCGAGAACCGGAAAATCCGTCTGTTTGCCAGGGATAAGGGCTTGTTGCCAGACAACGGATCAAGTGTTATTTTAAAAAATATCCGGATTGGTTTTCATCGACACCCTGAGCTCGTACTTGAGAGTTCCAGGCAAATCATTGTAAACCGCGTCACAGAGGATGAATAGGGGTAACCCTGCTTACTTCCAGGTTTAAAGGAGTTGAAATGCCCAGCGGCAATATACTCGGTATTGACATCGGTTCGGTTTCCATCAGTTTGGTGATAGTTACGCCGGAGCGCCATGTTGCTCAATCCGCATATGGATTTCACCACGGTGATATCCCCAGGTGTTTGAAAAACCTGCTGACTGATGTGGATATGGACTCCATCGGCGCTGTAGCAGCTACGGATGGAACGCCATCCCTGATATTTGCGGACCGGCGCTATGACCATCAGATTGCTCTGATCCGTGCGGTGAAAGTTTTTCATCCGGAAGCCGGGGGCATATTGACGGTAGGCGGGGAAAAGTTTAAGCGGATTCGATTTGATGAAAACGGTGAATATGCCGGCAGCCGGACCAATACCGCATGTGCGGCTGGAACGGGAAGCTTCCTGGATCAGCAGGCCAGCCGGTTAAACCTCGCCGGAATTGAACAGTTGAGCGAGCTTGCCATAAACAATAAGAATCGCATTCCAAAGATTGCCACACGCTGCGCCGTTTTTGCCAAAACCGATTTGATACATGCTCAGCAGGAAGGCTATGCGCTGGATGAAATTTGTGAAGGGCTGTGCCAGGGACTTGCCAAAAATTTGGCGGACACCCTGTTTCAAGATGATCAGTCCCCATCCCCCCTGATTTTCTGCGGCGGCGTGTCAAGGAATGCGGCGGTAGCGAAGCATATCAGCGAACTCACCGGGACTGAAATAATTATCGATGACATGTCGCATCTCTATGAAGCCATTGGTGCGGCTTACAATCTAATCGATGAAGGTTTGGATGTTAGAACCGGCCGATTCGCAAAGGCCGGTGACCTGGTTCGTGAGCATAGTGTCATCAAGCAATGCGACAATCCACCCCTCCAGCTTGAGCTTTCAGATTATCCGGTATTTGACAGCCTGGCCGCTTACCATTTTGCCGTTGATTACGACACCTACCAGAATGTTGTCGAAGTCGACATCTATGAACATCTGTCTGCAGAAACGCCGGTTTCAATCTATATCGGTATAGATATTGGATCAACCAGCACTAAGGCGGTCTGGTTGAACCGGAAAAAAACCGTGCTGGCCGGGTTTTATACCAAAACTGCCGGCCGCCCGGTCGATTCCATGCGTGGTGTCCTGGCGGCAATGGACGATCTGATCCAAAAACGGGGGCTCTCCGTTAATATCCTGGCGGTCGGCACCACCGGCTCCGGCCGCAAGTTTGTTGGCCGCATCATTGGCGCGGACCTGATTATCGACGAAATAACCGCTCACGCACGGGCGGCTTGTGAACTCAATCCGGCGGTGGATACCATCATTGAGATCGGGGGCCAGGATTCCAAGTTTACCACGTTAAAAGACGGCATGGTTACCTCCTCGATCATGAATACGGTTTGTGCGGCCGGAACCGGAAGCTTTATCGAGGAGCAGGCCCAAAAGCTGTGCTGTCCGCTGTCAGAGTATTCCGAGCGTGCCGAGAGGGTCTGGTCGCCGGTGGCCAACGACCGGTGTACAGTTTTTATGGAGCGCGATATCAACTACTATTTGAGCCGGAACTACACTGTGGATGAAGTTTTGGCCACCGCGCTGCATTCGGTTCGGGAAAACTATCTTACCAAGGTGGCGGATGAGAGCAGCATTGGTGATGTGATTTTTTTCCAGGGCGCAACGGCCAAAAACAGGGCGTTGGTAGCCGCCTTTGAACAGCGGTTGAAAAAGCCGATTTTGGTGTCCCGGTTTTGTCATTTAACCGGCGCCATGGGAACCGCCCTGCAGCTTGCCGATGACGGGGTTGAACAATCAAATTTCCGGGGGATCTCGCTTTATCGCCAGGAGATTCCGGTCCGATCCGAAGTCTGCAACTTCTGCACGAATCACTGCAAAATCACGATCGCCGAGATGGACGACGGCCCCGTTGCCTTTGGATTTTTGTGCGGCAGGGATTACGATACCCATCATTTTGTGAATAACAATACCTCCAGGTTTGATTTGATCAAGACCCGGAAAAAGGCGTTTGCATTTCACCCGAAGCATTCCGATCCGAATGGCGTGACGGTTGGCATCCCGGCGGCGCTCTATCTTTATGAAGATGTGGAATGCTGGCGCCAATTTTTTGACCGGTTCGGCATCCGAACCGTAACCAGTGAAAACTGTCCGGATGCGGTTAAGACCGGCAAACAGCATACTGGTGCTGAATTCTGTGCGCCCATTTCAGCCCTCCATGGCCATATCAATTATCTGCTGGACCGCGCTGATTATATTTTTATGCCCTATTATCTTGATAACCGGGAAAAAAATACAAACGCGCGCCGACAGTATTGCTATTATTCGCAGTTCGTGCCCTCCCTGGTTTCCGGGTTGGCGGTGGACGAAAATCGCTTTCTCATGCCCGTATTGAAATATATACACAGTATTTTTCACACCCGCATCCAGTTGTTCTGGATGCTGAAACGGATCACCCGTCGAAGTATTAATTTTTTCGAAGTGGCTTCCGCCTATGACAGCGCGTTTGCCCATAAGGCCAAAGCCGTGGATGGACTGCGCCGGATCTATAAAGATGAGCTGGGCTCCTCGACCGATATCAACGTCGTTTTAATGGGAAGACCCTATACCATATTACCGCCGTCCATGAACAAGGGCATTCCTGCCATTTTTGCCGCATTCGGTATTAAGACTTTTTTTCAGGACATGGTGGTTGACCCGAATCATCCGTATCCGGAGATTAAACCGCTGCTGGATGAGGTTCACTGGAATTATGCGGCCGATATTATCTGCGCAGCCACTGTCGTAGCCCGTACTCCGGGTGTTTATCCGGTTTTTATCACCTCCTTCAAGTGTGCTCCGGATGCTTTTGTCAAAGGGGTTTTTAAAGATATAATGGCTGCCTACCAGAAGCCGTATCTGGTGTTAGAGCTGGATGAGCATGATTCCAGCGTGGGCTATGAAACCCGAATTGAAGCCGCCATAAGGGCTTTCCGGAACCATCGAAAGCTGCAGACGGGTCAGCCCGGAAAACAATATCCGTCCGCTTTAAGGCGCGTCAACCCGGAAAAGGACCAGGAGCTTGCCGGCCGAACCCTGGTGATGCCCAACTGGGATCCGTTGACCTGCAGGTTGATTGTTGAAAATTTAAAGCGTGAAGGGGTTGATGTCCGCTTGATGGACCAGACACCGGAGATGGTTCAGCAAAGTATGGGGCTAAACGGCGGTCAGTGCATTCCAATTAACGTAATCGTGAAAGGTTATATTGACTATATCCATACACACAGCCTCAATCCTTCACAAACCCTGCTCTGGATGGGCGAGTCGAATATCGCCTGCCATTTGGGGCTTTATCCTTATCAGCTCAAACAGATACTTAACGCCTATTCCGATGAAATGAAATACACCGGCGTGTATGCGGGGCCCCTGACATTTACCGATATCTCTTTGCGGGCGGCAATCAATACCTATTTTGCTTTTATGTTCGGCGGGATGCTGAGGAAGCTGGTTTGCAAAATTCGGCCCTATGAGACGGTCAAGGGGGTAACGGATCGGGTGATGGATGAAAGCCTGGCGATTTTGCGTGAAGCATTTGCCGGGCAGTGCTCCAAGGAGTCGGCCGTATCCGAAGTGGTCTCCCGTTTTGAGGAGATCCCCGTGCAGCGTGAGAATCGGCCAAAGGCGGCGATTTTCGGGGATTTATTTGTTAGGGACAATCCGGTGATGAATCAGGATCTGCTGCATTTCATAGAGGCCTGTGGCGGAGAGGCCATCACTACCCCCTATACGGATTATGCGAAGATGATTGCCCGGACCTATTTCAAAAAATGGTTTACCGAAGGACGCTACCTTGAGCTGATCCGCTCAAAAACGTTGTTGATCGGGCTTGCTCATTTGGAAAAAGTGTATTTCCGTTATTTCAACCGAATATTAAATGAGCCGGAACCGCTTTATGACGCACCGGCGGCAAAAATCCTCACGCCATACCGCATGATCGCCGAGCAGACCGGGGAGTCCATGGATAATATTTTGAAAATCTATTATCTCACGCTACATCATCCGGACCTTTCTCTTTTTATTCAGACCAGTCCGGCGCTCTGCTGTCCCTCATTGATCACCGAGGCGATGGCCTCGGAAATCGAAGCCCGCACCGGCATCCCTGTGGTTTCATTAACATATGACGGCACGTGGGCCGAAAAGAACCACGCGATTATTCCCTACCTTAAATTCCCAAGGGGCGGTGGCAAAAATAATATGGTCAGGCGCGTATCAAAGGCCGGTTAGGTTTACCTGTTGCATGGGCGCTGTTAAACTAGGAAAGCATCCTGTAGGATTTTTATGCACTGGATACCCTGGAAATTTATAACCAAACGGGCGGCCCGCGCTTATGGTGTTCTTGATCCGATTACATTTCTGGCAAGACTGAGGCGCTTTTCCCAGCCCTCCGAAGTGCAGGAGCCGATCGAATTATTGCGGGCGGGCATACTGTTTCACGCCAGAGGGCTAATCAATACCAAGGCCATCCAGCATAATTTGGACTGGGTTTGGCCGTATTGGGTTGAGCGGCAATTTAATCCGTCCGACCATTCATTCATTCCCCGGGCATTCTCCTTCAGCCATGTCAACTTGACCCACAGGAATTGGACGGCGGTGGGCCATCCGGAGCTACCGATTTATCCGATCGTGGATCCCCGAGGGCTGGTAACACCGCTTTATGACGGCTGGTCACTTGATTTTTGGCTCATGACCGGGGATAAACATTTTTTGCTGCCCTCCCGGCTGGATGAAGTGGAACAGAAGTGGCAACTGAATCCAAACCTTTGTGTCCATACCCATGCCAGGCAAAAAGACGCATCCCTTATCTCGGATATCTGGCTGGAAGTGAAAAAAGGGGTGCCTGAACTCTATATGCGGGTGAGCGGAAAAGCCGATGCAGGCGGTTGGCTGGTGGTGGCCCTTCGGCCATATAATCCGGAGGGGATTCAATTCATTGAAAAGGTGTCAAACGAGCCGAGTCTGCCCGGGTGGTTGATAAACAGCCGATATATGGTTTGTTTCAATGAGCCGCCGTCCGATGTCATGTTCTCCAATTATGATGACGGGGATATCATTCATCAATTGAACCGCCCGGGTTTGCAGAACGCCGTGTCATGCCGGGTGGGAATGGCAAGCGCCGCCGCTCTGTTTTCGATAGACAGGCAGGAGGGACGCTCAATTGAGGTCCGGGTGCCGCTTGAAAGTGAACTCCCCCGGCGGCATCTATTCACCGCCAAACCGGCGGAAAAGGCCTGGTCGTCAGCCCTTTCGGGCATAGCCCGGCTGGATATTCCGGACGAACGGATAAAATTCCTCTATGATGCCGCAACAAGAAGCCTGTTATTGTTGTCCGCCCGCCAAATCGTGCCCGGTCCGTATACCTACAAACGTTTCTGGTTTCGCGATGCCTGTTTGATGTTAAACGCCCTTATGGCGATCGGCTGTTTACAGCGGGCCTATCGAATCCTGGACGCTTTTCCGGACTTTCAGAAAGTGACCGGTTACTTTCAGTCCCAGGAGGGAGAGTGGGATTCCAACGGTCAGGTCCTCTGGATTATGGAGAGATGTCTCCGGCTGGCCGGAAAATATCCGAATAACCGGTGGCTCAGGTCGATTTACAAGGGCGTCCAATGGATTAAAAACAAGCGCTGTGACAGGGATAAGCCGGTTCCCCATGCCGGGCTTTTTCCGGCGGGGTTCAGTGCCGAGCATCTGGGGCCGAATGATTATTACTATTGGGACGATTTTTGGGGGCTGGCAGGACTCAGGGCGGCTGAAAGAATCGTTGCAAATAATTCGGCCAAGCGAAGAGAAGATATTGCCGCAGAGGCAAAAGATTTTGAGGATTGCATATTTAAGAGTATTGCCGCTATTCCGGAACACCGCAGCCGGGGGGGTATCCCTGCCACGCCCTATCGGCGGATGGATGCCGGGGCAATCGGATCAATGGTGGCGGACTATCCGCTTCAGCTAACAAATGCCATGGATGAGCGCATTGGCCAGACCATGGAGTTCCTGATCCGCCACTGTTTCCATAATGGAGCGTTTTTTCAGGATATGATACATTCCGGCATCAATATTTACCTGACACTGGATATTGCCCAGACCCTATTGCGCCGGCAGGATGACAGGTACCGGGAGTTGATTCAGGTAGTCGCTGATATGGCGTCTTCAACCGGACAATGGCCGGAAGCCGTTCACCCCATAACGGGAGGCGGTTGTATGGGGGATGGCCAGCATGGCTGGGCGGCTGCGGAATGGATAATGATGATCCGAAACCTGTTTGTTCTGGAAGAGGGCAATACGCTGATTCTTGGTGCCGGTATTTTTCAGGAATGGCTTAAGCCGGATCGGACAATCGGGTTTGGTCCGACGCCGACGCCTTACGGAATCGTTTCGTTACAGCTACATGCTCGAGGCGAGAACCTGCATCTTAACCTTGATATTGACTGGCAGAAACAGGGCGGGTACCCGGAGGAAATAATTATCGCCGTGCCCGGCTACCGAAGATTCAGCCTGCCGGATTTTTCCAGGAAAACATTTATTTTAGAGAGCGCAGACGCATGAATATTTGTATGTTCACCAATACCTATCTTCCGCATGTGGGCGGGGTGGCCCGGTCGGTATCCAATTTCACGCAGGACCTCAGGCAAATGGGGCACCACGTCCTTGTTGTGGCGCCGACTTTTCCGGAAAGCGACCCCGGCGAGGATGAGGAGGAGGTCCTAAGGGTACCGGCTATTCAGAGTTTTAATGGAAGCGATTTTTCGGTCCGGATTCCACTGCCGTTTATTATTAATGAAAAAATTGATGCATTCACCCCCGATATTATTCACAGCCATCACCCGTTTCTGCTTGGTGATTCCGCCCTTCGCGCGGCCTATCGCCGGAATCTGCCGTTGGTGTTCACCCACCACACCCTTTATGAAGAGTATACCCATTACGTATCAAACAGTTCAACGGCCATGAAGCGGTTTGCCATTAAACTCTCGACCCTGTATGCCAACCTGTGTTATCAGGTTGTGGCTCCGAGTGACAGTATCGCCAGGCTTATTGCCGGGCGCGGCGTTAAACGGCCCATTGAGATTATTCCTACAGGGATTGATTTTGAATTTTTCAATGAAGGCAAGGGCCGGCATTTTCGCAAGCATTTTGGTATTCCGGAGGACGCCCGGGTCATCGGTCATCTCGGAAGACTTGCGCCGGAAAAGAATTTGGTATATTTAGCAGAAGCCGTGGCTCATGCAATGAAAAAAGATGCGCATGCCTGGTTTTTGGTCGTGGGCAGCGGACCGGCGGAGGCGGATACCAAAAACCTACTGAATCAAGCCGGTGTTGACGATCGGCTGGTAATGGCGGGCAAGCAGACGGGGGAGAATTTACGGGATGCCTATCAGTCTATGGATCTATTCGTTTTTGCGTCAAAATCGGAAACCCAGGGGGTGGTACTGGCCGAAGCCATGGCCGCTGAGACGCCGATTATCGCGCTTGATGCGCCGGGTGCCCGGGAGGTTGTTGAAGACGGCGTCAATGGTCGGCTGCTTCCGGGATCATCAGATACAAAAGCGTTTGCCGACGCCGTTCTCTCATATTTTTCAGATGACGGCGAGGCGGGACGATGGCGGTTGGCGGCCATGGAAAAAGCAAAAGCGTTTTCCCGTGAAAACAGCGCTCGAAAAATGATTGGGTTATATAACAGAATTGCCGAGAAAGACTTTGATCATTTGCCAAGTCCGCTACCAGAGGCATTTATTCCCTGGGATAGTCTCCAGCGAACGATAAAGGCGGAATGGAATCTGCTATCACAGAAGGCAGCCGCCTTCGTGCAGACCGTGCAGGTGCCTCCCGGCCAGTCTGGCGAACAATAAAAGTTGATGGCT
>JAGYOX010000036.1 GCA_018399235.1 Desulfobacterales bacterium
AGGCACTAAGTAACTTCAAGTACAACAATCATCGGTGTGATCAAAGTTTCAGTATTTTCAATTTAAAACATAACTTACTATTTTTATTTATATATACTTTAAAATTTCCTTGACAACGATAAATTTCCCTGTTAAAAAATTAAGCTGGTTGGCCGACCCAATTTTAATCCCTCAACCCAATCAAGGAGCTCATCATGTTACCCGATTTTTTTGAATTCTACAGTCCCACCAAGATTGTGTATGAAGCCGGCGTTGTTTCCGACTTAAAACCTGAACTCGATATTATCGGTATCCAAAAATATTTTGTCATATCCGATCATATCATCGATGACCTCGGCCTTGTCCAAAAAGTCGCCGATGGATTGGAAGCCGCCGGATGTGAAATGGTGGGCAAATACCTCGATGTCGCCCAGGATGCCAGGTTAAATGATGTTCAGACCTGTGCGGAAAAAGTTAAATCATCCGGAGCTGAAGGCATTATCTCCGTTGGCGGCGGTAGCGTGATCGATACGGCGAAAGCCGTAAACATCCTGTTTTCTGTAGGGGGCGATCTGGTTGAAGACTATTCGGGCGCCCATACGCTAACGCAACCGCTTAAGCCCCATGTCGTCGTTCCCACCACCGCCGGCACAGGCAGCGAGGTCACATTTGTTGCTGTGATCTATGATGAGGAGAATAAAGAAAAGCTCGCATTCCCGGATAAATTCCTGATGCCGAACCTGGCCGTGCTGGACCCTGAAATGACCGTTTCTCTGCCTCCGAAAATGACGGCCGCCACCGGTATGGACGCCCTGACCCATGCGGTTGAAGCCTATGTGGGAATTCAGGCTGCTCCTATTTCAGATGTTTTTGCCTTGGGGGCCATCGAATTGATCATGAAATATCTCAAAACGGCGACCGAAGATGGTCAGGATATTGAAGCCAGGGGGGCGATGCTGATTGCCGCGACCATGGCGGGGATTTCATTCACCCATTCCATGTGCGGCTGCGTCCATGGAATGGCGCATGCTACAGGAGCGCTTTACCGGGTTCCACATGGCGTGGCCAATGCCATTTTTCTACCATTTGGAATGGAATACAATTTTGAGGAAATCACCGAAAGGCTTGCCCGCCTGGCGTCGGTAATGGGTGAAGATGTCTCAGGCCTTTCCGAAGAAGACGCCGCTAAAAAAGCCATCGAGGCGGTGCGGAAATTGACCGCAAGCCTCAATAAACTGGACGCATTGTCCTTAAGATTAAGCGAAGTGGGGGTCCCTGAAGATGGCCTGGCCGATATTGCAGAGGGCGCCTTAAATGATGGAACCTCCTTTTATAACCCCCGTGAAGTTGATCCGGATGAATTATTGCCCTTTATCCAAAGGGCTTTTTAGTAATTAAACAACCCCAACCACTATCTGAATGAAAGGAAGGAACTATGGGTCTTTTTGAAAGCTCAGAAAAATTTGAAGAGGTCTTGGGCGGTTTTTTTCGTGAATTGGCGGAAAATAAGCAAATTGCAGACAAACTGCTCAAATCAAAACTGATCATTCGGTTTAGTTACACGGATCCGGATCTGATCATTGTGGTTGACTGCTCTGGCGATAAGCTCGACGTCCGGCCCCATGATACGGAAACCAAGGCAACCGTTGAGATGTCAATGACTGCTGATGTTGCCCATAAATTCTGGTTTGGCAAGGTCAACCTGACCAAGGCGCTCACCCGGAAAGAAATGGTTGCCAAGGGGCCGATTCCCAAAATCCTTAAGCTCCTTCCGGCGATCAAGCCGTCATACGCGATGTACCCCAAATACTTGGAAGATAACGGATACAGCCAGTATAATATATACTAGTCAGTACAATATATACTAGGAGGAAAGATTATGGGAGGTTACGCAGGCCAAATCCTGTACGTCAACCTGTCTTCCGGCACAATTGAAAAAAAACCGCTGGATATGGCATTTGCAAGAAACCATATCGGTGGTTTGGGATTCGGCGCCAGGATCTATTTTGATCTTATCAAAAAAAACCCGGATATCGATGCATTAGCAAAAAACAACCCGTTTGTCCTGATGACAGGCCCGATCACCGGTTTTAAGCTGGATGGCGCCGCCCGCTGGACAATTGGGACAAAGTCTCCATTGACCGGCTTCTGGGGAGACAGCAATATCGGCGGTTTTTTTGGCGCCCGGTTGAAATTTGCCGGATATGACGGCATCGTCATAACGGGCAAGGCCGAAAATCCGTGCTATTTATTTATCAATAACGACACCGTTGAAATCCGTGATGCCGGGGCCTATTGGGGAAAGGATATCTATGAGACGGACCGGGCGATGGTCTCGGATTTAAAATCGGAAACCGGCCGAAGCGGAACTGTATTCTGCATCGGCCCGGCCGGTGAGAATCTCGTTAAATATGCTTCGATTATTAATAATAAGCGGCATGCCGCCGGCCGGGCCGGCATGGGGGCCGTGTGGGGCTCAAAAAACTTTAAAGCGATTTATGTAAACGGAACCGGAAAAATTGAAGCCGCGGATCCTAAGAAACTTGATGAGATTAAGGAAGAGCTTAAAGAGGTCTATGAAGAAAGCATTTTCATTGATGCTTTAAGGGCCAGCGGCACACCCGCCCATATAGACGTCGGGAGCCTGGCCGGTGATGTCCCCATTAAAAACTGGCAAATGAACGAATGGGAAGAAATCGATGACATCGGCCCCGGGGAGATTGAGGATAAAATCCATGCCGGAAACAGGACCTGTTATGGCTGCAGTGTAGCCTGCAAAAAGGAGGCAGAAGTCAAGGAGGGGCCCTTTAAAATGGAAAAAGGGCCTTCGCCGGAATACGAAACCGTTGCCACCTTCGGTTCCATGTGCCTGAACACCAATATTGAATCGATTGCCAAGGCCAATGACATCTGCAACCGGTACGGCATGGACACCATCACCTGCGGCGCCACGATCGCCTTTGCCATTGAGTGTTTTGAAAATGGTTTGATTACAGAATCAGATACGGATGGCATCCGGCTGAACTGGGGAAATGCCGAGGCCATTGTCGCCATGACAGAAAAAATCGGCAAAAAAGAGGGATTCGGGGCGATACTGGCCGATGGCAGTGCGGCCGCGGCTGAAAAAATCGGTGGTAATGCAAAGGAATATCTAACCACGATCAAGCGCATGGAAGCACCGATGCATGATCCGCGAAGCGCACATGGCTATGCGCTAGCCTATGCCGTATCCCCCCGGGGTGCATGCCATGAAGCCAGCCTTAACTTCAATGTTGAAGGCGGCTCTCAGATGATACCCGAAATTGAAGAACTCTCAGCCGATTACGAAGAATTCAGCAGTGAAGAAAGAGCCAAATTAAATGTCGCCTGCCAGGACTACGGCATGTTTTTTTCGTGTTGTGCCATTTTTTGCAACCTAGGAGCCGTTCCGCTGAATGCCACTCAGGCCATATCAATTGTTAACGCCATCACCGGGTTTGACTACACCTTGGATGAAGTACTGCAGGCCGGCCGCCGTTTATGGTATCTCAAACGAGGGC
Organism: Desulfobacterales bacterium; assembly: GCA_018399235.1. Lineage (GTDB taxonomy): Bacteria > Desulfobacterota > Desulfobacteria > Desulfobacterales > Desulfosalsimonadaceae > M55B175. The sequence continues at coordinate 3,519 of JAGYOX010000036.1, forward strand.
TAACCAACCTGTTTGGCGCTCGGGCCAAAGATGACCAGGTGCCCGAAAGATTAATGACTGAGCTTGAAAACGGCCCCACAGCCGGTAGTCTGCCGGATATTGACCGGATGCTGTCTGAATTTTATGAAATCCGGGGCATGAATAAGGATGGCATTCCAAGAGCGGATGTATTGGAAAAAGAAGGGTTAGGTGATCTGGCGTCTGCTCTGAACCTAGCTTAATTATTGTCAACACAGCGGCCTTTTTATCCCATGATTGCCAAAATTATCAATTATGTTGATGTAAAGGTCCCGCTTGCGACCTGAGTCAATCGTATCCGCCCTCATCAAGCCCCCACTCCGATAAGAACAGTTCATAGCCCTGCCCGATTTTTGTCTGGAGAATATACCGATCGCAAAAATACATCCGGCACCCGTATGGCCGCGATTCGTAAATAAGACAGGTGCCGTTCGGCGACAGATGGGGGCAGGCATTGACGACGCGGCCATCATCCAGCGTTAATTTTGAAACAGCACCTGTTTCCGGATGCCTGCCGCAACACTCATATAGTTTATCTTCAATAGGACAATCTTCACACGGATTCACGTCATTGGCCTTGGCTTTAATTCTTTACGTAGGCGTCAAACTTGCCTTACTTTAAGTAATTGATCTTTATCGAATCATTTGGTAGAAAAAAACAATTTATTTGCATAGCAAAAAGGATGAATAATGCTGAAACATACATTGACAAAGATAGAAGCCAAGATCAAACAATCCCCGAATATCCCCGACGAAAAAAAATCCGAATATTTTGCGCTCTTGAAGCAGCTTAACAGTGAAATCAATGAATTAAACAAAACCGATCATGAAAAGGCCCAAAGTATTAAAGGGTTTACAAAGGCAGCCGCCCATGAATCTACCCGTGAAGAACTTGATCCGAGACTGTTTCAAATCGCTCTCGACGGCTTATCCTCGTCTGTCCAGGAGTTTGAGGCCTCCTACCCGCGACTGGTCCAGACGGTCAATTCCATATGCACGTTTTTAGCCAAACTCGGGATTTAACACTTAGATGGGACAGAGTCTCCGAATGTTAAAAATACTGATATGAATTTTACCCCCCCTTCTTGTAAACATTAGCGGATCACAGGAGGTTAAGATGACAGCGTATTCAGAATCAAATGGTTCATATAAGGGTTCGGAGGATGTGCAGATTTTTTATCGACAGATTCCTGCAGCTGAAGAACGGGGCCGGATTTTGTTAGCGCATGGCCTCGGCGAACACTCCGGCCGTTATTCTCATGTCATTGAAATACTTCTTGATAGAGGGCTTTCCGTATGGGCCATGGACCACCGTGGGCATGGCCAAAGCGGCGGCAAACGGGGACATGTCCGCTTCTTTGATCAATATATCGAAGACCTACACCAGATGATAAAAATCGTGCGCAAAGATATGGCCGACCCCATGAAGTGTTTTCTTCTGGGCCACAGCATGGGCGGGCTGATTGTGCTAAATTATGCAGAAAAGCATCCCCGCATGATTGACGGTTTGATTGTATCATCCCCGGGACTCGCACCGGCTAACGGCATTCCGTTGATAAAAGGGGCGGCCGGCAAACTCATGTCTAAAATATGGCCGGGGCTGGCATTAAACAATGAGCTTGACTCCAACTTTTTAAGTCACGACAAATCTGTAGTGACAGATTATAACGATGATCCGCTGGTGCATCCATGGGTGACAGCCAGATGGTTTACGGAATATCTGAAGGCCATGGCGGATACCATCCAATCAGCACCGTCCGTTAAAACCCCTATCCTGATGCAAATAGCCGGCGATGACCACTTGGTGGATGCGGAGGCGTCCCGTAAATTCTTTGACAGCCTTAGCGTAACAGATAAGTGCTTTCATTTCTATGACGGCCTCTATCATGAAATTTATAATGAATTGGGGGAAAAACGGAAACAGGTGCTGAACGACCTTGAAAAATGGGTCGAGGAGCACATATGATCGGCGTTTCTCCTTTAAAGCGCTAATTTTTGCAGTCAGGCCGCAGCCATGCTTCATATGTTCAGTGAATGGTTCAAAAACCGCTTTTCAGATCCCCAGATTATTATCCTCTGGGTATTTCTCATCGTCGGTTTCCTGTTGGTCATCCTCCTAGGCGATATGTTAAAACCGGTTTTAGCAGGACTCGTCATCGCATATCTCTTAGAAGGCATCGTTCTTCGCCTGCAACGCTTAAAAGTGCCAAGGAAAATCGCTGTTTTCCTGGCTTTCGCCGTATTCCTCATCTGCCTTTTGCTACTTGTGATCGGACTACTGCCGCTCTTGTCCCGCCAGATCGCCCAGCTCATTCAAGAGCTGCCGGCACTAGTTGCCAATGGCCAGAAAGAGCTCATGCAACTGCCGCATAAGTATCCGGAGTTTATTTCCGAAACTCAAGTTCAACAAGTCATTAATTTTTTGAAATCGGAGCTGACCCGCCTGGGTCAGACCGCGCTGGTATTCTCGGTTGCCTCGGTGAAAAACCTGATCACGATTTTGGTCTATCTGGTGCTGGTACCCTTCCTGGTCCTTTTCTTCCTTAAAGACAAGGAGCTGATCATTCAGTGGGGGAAAGGCTTTCTACCGAAAAATCGGGATCTAGCCACCGAAGTATGGGAGGAGGTCAATCTCCAGGTGGCCAATTTTATCCGGGGCAAACTCTGGGAAATTATTATTGTCTGGAGTGCCAGCTATATAACCTTTGCCATGCTGGATTTGAACTTTGCCATGCTGCTATCCTTTTTTATCGGACTTTCAGTTCTTGTCCCATATATCGGGGCCACGGTGATGACGCTGCCAGTGGCCCTAATGGCATTTTTTCAATGGGGCATCGGGCCGGAGTTCATGTATGCGATGATCGCCTATGGAATTATCCAACTGGTAGACGGAAATATCCTGGTGCCGCTGCTGCTATCCGAGGTGGTCAATCTGCATCCCGTGGCAATCATTGTTGCCGTTTTAGTGTTCGGCGGTCTATGGGGTGTCTGGGGGCTGTTTTTTGCCATTCCGTTGGCAACGCTTGTTCATGCGGTAACTAAAACCTGGTTCGGTAAAAAATATAAAACCGGTATACCGGATTCTGAAAACCCATCAGACTACGCAACATCATAGGAACAAGGCATATGCATTGTTTTAGAAAAAACGCAAAATTTGAGCCCCGGTTTTTACCTTTCCTTCAACCCAGAATCTGCCTGCTTTTATTACTGACCGTTGCCATGCTAATACCTCAAACCGCTCTGGGGCAGGAAAAACCCATCGAGTTCGATTCCCCTCCAAGTGACGAACTCCAAATGCTGACACCAAAGCCGCTGCCGGAAAAGAAAAAACCCAAGAAAGACTTAAGCACCATTACCCTATATCTTGAAAATGATGTCTTTGTCGGAGAGGATATGGAATATACAAATGGATTGAAGCTGACCTGGAGTTCGCCGGTCCATAAGGACTATCCGCCAAAGGCGATACCGCACCGATGGCTGTATCCGATCATAAAAAAACTGCCGTTTAAACATGACGAGCATACCAGAAATAATATCACCTATTCAATCGGACAGAATATTTATACGCCTGAAGATATAGATAAGGAAGAGCTTATCGAGGATGATCGCCCCTATGCGGGGATCACATATGTCAGTATCGGTTTTCACAATCGAACACTAAAGCACATGGACACAGTGGAATTGCACGCCGGTCTTGTGGGTCCGGAATCCTATGCCGAAGAATGCCAGGAAGCCGTGCATAGCCTTTTCAACGACGAGGACCCGGAAGGCTGGGATAATCAGCTGGATAATGAGGCGGTGCTCGGCATCGTTTACAGCCACAAGAAAAAAATTTTTGAATCCGGTATCGGCCGAGGATTCGGCTATGACGGCATTATAAATACAGGCGGCGCCCTTGGTAACGCCATGACGTTCTACAACCTGGGGTTTACGCTTCGGTTTGGCTGGAATATGCCCAATGATTTCGGAAATTTTCCGATCAGACCGGCAAGCGCGTTTAATGCCGCGTTTGACGAACGCGACCCAAGGCTTACAACGGATAGATTTTTCGGTGCCCACATGTTTTTCTCTGTGAACGGTAAAGCCGTATTAAGGGATATCTTTCTTGACGGCAACACCTTTTCTGACAGCCATGATGTTGACAAAGAGCTGTTGGTAGCCGATTATATTGCCGGTGTAGGATTTATTATGGGAAGGGTCAAACTCAGCATGGCCTATGTTGTCAGAACCGAACAGTTTGAAGAGCAGGACGGCAGCCAGGAATTCGGCTCCATAAATATGTCGTATTCATTCTGACATTTATCCCGGACAAACTGAAAAAAAGGAGCATCTATGAGAAGCATAGAAGAACCAAAAGTTTACCTAGTCGCAAAAACTCAGTTGGTCCGCGAGGGTCTTGAAAACTATCTAAATGACATCGGAAATCCCGACTGGCGGCCGGATGTGGATGTATCCGACGCGGAAAATCTGATCGAAGCCGCCGGCCGGATGTGTTACCGCAGCTGGCAGCCCTACGATCCTTCAAAACCCGAGGCGACCAACCCGAATATTTCCCAGGTCAGGCGCGGCAATGAAAGATATATTGCCAACGTTTTAAAAAGCGGCCATGGATCGATCCTTGAGCATGTCAACATGACATTTATCTGCCGAAATGTCTCCCGCGTATTTACGCATGAACTGGTCAGGCACCGGGCTGGAATGGCATACAGCCAGGAAAGTCTCCGATATGTCCGGTTAGATGACCTGTCTTTCTGGATTCCGGAAGCAGCTCGGAATAATCCGGCCGCTAAGGAAAAATTTGAATCCGTTGTTGATTTTCTGGAAAATACCCAGAAAGAGCTGGCCGAAATTTTCAGCATTCATGACTCTTCTGATTTTACTGAAAAAAAACACCTGACCTCCATGTTCAGGCGCCTGGCACCCATCGGACTCGGTACCTCCATCATGGTAACCGGCAACCTCAGGTCCTGGCGTCATATCATCGCCATGCGGACTTCACCGGCGGCAGAAGAGGAAATCCGTATCGTAGCCGGTCAAATCGCCGAGGTTTGCAAGCAGGCATACCCCAACATTTTTCAGGATATGGAATTTGAGGGTGAGTCCGGCACATGGCGGTTTACCCACTCAAAGGTTTGACGAGGCCTTGGTTATATCATGCTTTATGAAACCAAACTAACCGTAAGATATGCAGAAACCGGTATCGACGGCCGGCTTAAACCCGGCATGATACTGAACTATTTCCAGGATATCGCCAGCGATCACTGTGCCGAGCTGGGCATCTCCGCACTCGATTTGCTACCGAAAAACCTGGCGTGGGTGGTATACCGGTACCATCTGAATATTTACCGGTACCCGGTGTGGAAAGAAAATGTTTATCTCAAAACATGGCGCTACCCGGCAAACAATCTCTATGAACTCAGACAGTTTGACGTCTATGATGAGGCGGAAAACTTAATTGTTACTGCCAAAAGCTCCTGGATTCTTACCCGTCTGGATAACAAAAAACCGGTACGTTTGAAATACCATATGCCGGAGCAACTGATAAACGGCCATCAGCTTCCTGTTGAGAATGATTTTACCGCCATCCCGGAACAGACCGAAAAGGGGGATAGTCGCTCCTTTTTGGTCAGAATGCATGACTTGGACTTTAACCGGCATGTGAACAACACCGTATACGTCATCTGGGCCCTGGAAAGTGTGCCTAATGAAATCGCGAGCAAATGCCTGCCCTGTGAAATCTCGATTCAGTATCAGGGGGATGTGGTTTTCGGCGACCACGTCACCGCATTCACGCAGCCGTTTCCGGAAGAATCAGATACCTCCTATTTGCACACCATTTTTCATGACGGTCAGGACGCTCCGATTACCCGTGTTATGACCCGGTGGCAGGCAGTTGATGCGTTTTCGTAAAAACTTCAGAACCGCTCTATCAGCTTATCAATAATAAATGTGGTCTCCCGCATGGCCTGATCGCTGAATGGGCCAAACCACTCGGCGATTTTTTCAAACTCACCCAAAAAGAGCTCCTTATTGTTTCCTTCCAGCATATCCATGCTGCCTTGGAGGGACTGGATATATTGCTTTAGCAAATCCCGCCGTTGTTTGGAGGCAAAAATAATTTCGCAGTAAAGCGAGGGGTCCTGGGCGAACAGGCGGCCCACCATGCCAAGCTCCAAACGGTATATGGGACTTGTAAAGTCAAGGGTTCGTTCAAGATTAATTTTTTTTTGGTATAAAAACCGTCCAAAGGCAAAAGATGCAAAGTGGCGCAGGGCCTGTACGATATCCATAATCTCGTCGTGCTCATGGGCATCGGCAGTCAGAACCACGCTGCCCCATGCCGTAAACTGATCCAGCAGCCACTGGCATTCAGCGAGCTTCCTGCCGGGCGTGGCCACGACAATCTGCTTGTCAAGCGAGGACGTTGTTGGCCCAAACAGGGGATGAAGCCCGATAACCGGTCCCTTATGCGCTTCCAGCATGGCGGACAACGGTGAGGATTTAATGCTGGTAATATCGGCCAGCACCGCATCATTCGGCAAATACGGGGCAATTTGTCCGATGATTTGGTTGGTCCGGTCAATCGGAACGCTGATCAGGGCGGCATGGATACCGTCACACAACTGACTTACGTCAGGCCAATCGGAGCTGCCCAGAGTGCGGACATGATAGCCGGCTTCATCAAATCTTCGTCCAAAATACCGTCCCATCTCACCCTTGCCACCTACGATAAGAATCACACCGCCCGGAAAAACCGCTTTTTGACCTATTCTTTGTGTCTGTTCAACCCGGGATTGTCTGAGAATAAGCCGATAGGCCTCCTCAATAAAATTGGGATCAAGTCCGGCACTAAGTGCCTGCGATCGACGTTTGGATATCAGGTCTTCCTCCCGGGATGGATGATATACCGGGAGGTTGCGTGCCTTTTTTATTTCCGTAACCTGTTTTACCACCTTCTGACGTTTCCCCAAAAGTGAAACGACCTGTTCATCAATTTCATCAATCGTTTCTCTTAACTCCTCAAGCGTTTGAATGCCGGCGCCATTATTTTTATCCGATGCTGTCAAGCCCTATTCTCCTTTTCAAAGATTGATGGCTTCGTAAAAAGTCCAATATCTGTGTTGCGCTGCATCCCTCGGAATTTCACGTACTCCTATGTACGCTGCATTCCTCGGGATTTGCGACGCCCCCTGATCTTAACCGGGGCTTGAAATTTTTACTTTGCCATCCCAAAATCGACTTTTTACGAGACTAACAAGATTGCCGATTAAACACTTGCTGTTCGACTAAAGTTTTTTAACTAACTGATTGGCCGCCGTCAACATCGGATCCCATACCGGACTGAAAGGCGGTGCATAGGCCAGATCCGTCTGGCTGAAATCCTGAACCGTCATATGCGCATGGAGGGCGACTGTAGGCCCCTTTATGCGATGCACAACCCCTTCTTTGCCCACCATCTGGGTGCCCAAAAGACGGCCTGATTTCCTGTCCCCCACCATGTGAACCCAGATATCGCTGGCGCCGGGATGCGCATGCGCCCGCGATCTGGCCTTAATTGTTATGGCCGCGGGATCAAAACCGGCAGCTTCCGCCTCTTTCACGCTCAGGCCCGTTCTTGCCACTTCAAGCTCGAATACCTTAAATACGGCGGATCCGGCGACACCCTGAAGTTGAACGTTTTTGCCGCAGACATTATCGCCTGCCGCCCATCCGGCACGGTTTGCCACTAACGCCAAGGGAATCCAGACCTTCTCGCCGGTTACCACATGATAGGCATCCGCACAGTCGCCTGCGGAAAAAATTCCCGACAGAGATGTCTCGACCCGTCGATCAACCGCTATAGAATCCTTCGACCCCAGTTCAATGCCTGCATCTGATGCTATTTTACTATTCGGCCAAACGCCGAGGCCCATCAGCAGCATATCCGCTTCCAATTTTTTGCCGCCACAGCATATCGTCAGTTTTTCACCTTTTTTTTCTATCTTTTCAACCACATAATCCGTATACAGGGAAACATCATGCGCCGCCAGTGTCTGTTTGACAACCTCTGCAATCTCTTCATCATAGTTTCTCATGAATCCTCGGGTCGTGCCGATTACTTCTATTCCGCGCTTACTCAGCGATTCGGACATTTCAAGGCCGATATAGCCCATGCCCACCAGTATGGCCGAACGGACATCATGGTTGTTCAGATAGGCCTTTATATTTCTCCCGTCTGAAAGGCCTTTTAAAGGCAGCACCCCATTAAGGTCGATGCCTTCGATATCCGGCATAATTGGTGAAGCGCCGGTAGCAATCAGCAGATTATCATATTTGAACTCCATTTGCTTTCCCGAATAATCAACAGCCCTCACAACGCGTGTCTCCGGCTCAATGGCTTCAGCCCGGCACCCCGTCAAAAGATTGATTCCCTGTTTCTCCCGAAATACTTGGGCCTGCCTGACTACCAAATCATCTATATCGCGGGATGGATCGGAAATATTGTATGGCATGCCACAGGCGCTGTAGGAAACATCCATCGTCTGTTCCAGAACGGTCACATTCATATCCGGTTGGTTTCTTTTAGCCCGGCTGGCAGCACTCATGCCTGCCGCATCACCGCCAATCACCAAAAAATTCATAGGCATTTCCCTTTCTCATATTGCTTGAATAATCAAATAACACGATTATGATATTGTTAGACAGATTAATATGGATTGGCGTATAAGTAAATAGTGATGAAGGCTATGACGGAAATTGCTCTGCACCAGGACCCTGAACCGGCGCGGCATCTACTGAAAACCCGGGGAGATACGATTACTTTTACGCTGTCCCTGCCCGATAAATGGCCGGGACAGGCTTGGATCAGAACCAATCTGGGCCACATTAAAGCCATCCGTCGGGAAATCATTCGGGCGGTCACCCACGATGAACCTTTACTGGGGCGCGACTGGTATGACATTCCGATGCAGCCGATAGACGGCAAAAAATTCCGGCTGCAGCTGGGGCTTTGCGACGTAGGGCATTTTGAGGCCAAATGTTTTTTCCTGCCATCTGGTCAGTTCACCCCCATATGGCCGCCGGGCGATAATGTAACGATCAATGTGGAACCAACGGACACGTGCTGCGCCAATATTATATATAACGCGTTTGTCCGCCAGTTCGGACCCAACAAGGACGGATCATTTAATCTACCCCATCAAAAAAAGGACGAAATTAAAGAATTGGATGAATCCGGTTATACGGTCATCCCGCCTTCCGGCACATTCCGGGACCTGATCGCCGAACTCGACTTCATTATCGGTCATCTGGGGTGCCGGATCATTCACCTGCTCCCCATCAATCCAACGCCCACCACCTACGGTCGAATGGGGCGCTTTGGCAGTCCATATGCGTCCCTTGATTTTACAGGAATTGATCCGGCACTTGCCCGGTTCGATCCAGTGGCAACGCCGCTTGAACAGTTTATCGAACTGGTAGATGCGGTTCATGCCAGGGAGGCCAAGCTTATTCTTGATATTGCCCCGAATCATACCGGCTGGGCGGCGGAACTCCATGAAACCCATCCCGAATGGCTGGTTCGGGATGAAAATGGTAATATCGTGGCGCCGGGTGCCTGGGGCGTCACCTGGGCCGATCTGGCGCGCCTGGACTACCGTCACAAGGATTTATGGCAATACATGGGGGAGGTTTTTCTGACCTGGTGCCGGCGCGGTGTCGACGGATTTCGATGTGACGCCGGCTACATGATTCCGGTTTGGGCCTGGATGTATATTGTCTCCATTGTCCGCGAACAGTTTCCGGAGACCATTTTTTTTCTGGAGGGCTTGGGGGGAAAAGTTTCCGCCACACGGGATATTTTAAACAAAGCCGGTTTTGACTGGGCCTATTCCGAACTTTTTCAAAACTATAACCGGGACCAGATAGAGCATTACCTGCCCGTACCCATGACCATCTCAAGAGAAGACGGGCTCATGGTCCATTTCGCTGAGACCCACGACAACAACCGCCTGGCGGCAACTTCAACCCGGTATGCGGCCATGCGAACGGCGCTATGCGCTCTGTGCGCCCATCATGGCGGCTTCGGATTTGCCAACGGCGTGGAATGGTTTGCCACTGAAAAAATCAACGTACATGACGCCAAGTCCCTGAACTGGGGCAGCAAAGAAAACCAGGTGGAGCGGCTTAGCCGGATTAACCGCCTGCTGCAAACCCATCCGGCATTTTTTGACCATAACGATATCAACATGATCCAGACCGGCGAAGGCAAAGCCCTGGCTTTTCTAAGGCACCATCGGCCGTCCGGAAAACGGCTTCTGATTCTGGTTAACCTGGACTGTGAAAATCAGACAAAAGTCCTTTGGCATCCGGATGACGCGGGAATTCAGGCGACGGTTTATACGGACCTCCTCTCGGATAAGAAAGTCAGCGTTGAAACTGTTAATAAGAATTTGTATGCGGCTCCTCTTGAACCTGGGGAGGTATACTGTTTGAGCGCTGAAAAAGAAGCCCCTATTCAAAATAAAGATTTGGGGCTGCCGGAACGGATTGCCCATCAGCGCCTTCGGGCAACCGCCCTTGACATCTTCCGGTCATATCATGGAACCGTTCACCTGGATGAATTTGATCCGGATGCCGCACCCGTTGACTTGACCGCTGATCCGATCTCATTCTGCCGGCAGTTGAATCCAACAAGTGACTCGCCGCGCGTTGTCCGATGGCAGTGGCCGGCAGACCGCCACCGCCAGATCATGATTCCACCGGGTCATTTTTTGATGGTAACCGCACCGCGCCGGTTTCGCGCCCGGATCGTTGGGAAGGCCAATAATCAAGAAAAAACATATGCGGTCGCTGATTGTCTATGTCAAACGGACGGCTCTTTTTTTATTCTTTTTTCGCCACCTCCACTGCCAAAAAACCATATGCAAAGATGGCTGAAGTTATCCGTGTTTAATGAGGATGGGTGCGAGCATTCAGAATCCGGTTTACTGTATCTCTCCACGGCCGAGTACACGAACGCCCGCCAGGCATTCAACCGGCAAAAACTTAAACTATCAACATTAAAATTCCTCGGTACTAACGGTAGGGGCGCCATGATGCGCGTTCATTCAGCATGGTCGGAAATCAACAGCAAATATGACGGCCTGCTGGCAGCCAATTTAAATCCGGATTATCCGGATGACCGGCGAATGATGCTTATTCGTTGCCGCGCCTGGCTAATATTCCAGGGATATTCACAGGATATTGCCGTTGATTGCCAGCAGCAATTTCGGTTCGAAAATACAGCTGTCTGCACATGGCATTTTACGGTTCCCTGCGGCCAGGGTCAGCATGTCACATTATTGCTCAGCGCCCAGATGACCACGAACCATAATCAAATTATTATCGCGGCGAAACGCCTCACAGCGGACAAGCATTCCGACCGTCTGCCGGATGATAAACCCGTCCGATTGATTATCCGGCCGGATATCGATGATCGGAATTTCCATGCAAACACAAAAGCTTATCTCGGCCCTGAACACCAATGGCCGGAGCAATGCCGGACGCAGGGCAAAGGCTTCGAATTTCTGCCCGATCCAAATCGAAAGCTTGCTATTGCAAGCTCAGACGGTGAATTCATCTGGGAGCCTGAATGGCGGTATATGGTCTACCTGCCGGTTGAAGCCGAACGCGGCATGGACCCGCACACGGATCTCTTCAGCCCGGGTTATTTCTCCATCTATCTAAATGGCGGACAAACAGTCGATCTCACCGCAACGGTGAATGGTAACGCGGACCCCATAGAGGTTGTGAATGCCTCTGAAAAGCATGAAGAACGCCTGCCATCCGCATCCAATGGGTTGTCATTCGAGGCTGCCCTGAAAGACGCGCTTAAAGCCTATATCGTTCGCCGGGGAGGCCTGCATACGATTATCGCCGGTTATCCCTGGTTTCTGGACTGGGGGCGGGATACCCTGATTGTAATCCGGGGCCTGATTGCGGCCGGATATTTAAATGAGGCGGAAGCCATTCTGATCCAGTTTGCCTCATTTGAAGAAAACGGTACTCTGCCGAACATGATACGTGGCGACGATGCTCGCAACCGGGATACATCTGATGCCCCCTTATGGTTTTTCGTCGCATGCGGCGATCTGATGAAAGCAAAAGGCAGTGATGCGCTTCTTGAAAGATCCTGCGGCAAACGCGCCGTTTCCGAAGTACTGGTCTCAATTGCGAATGGTTATATCAACGGCACCCCCAATGGCATACGCATGGATAGACAAAGTAATCTGGTTTTTTCTCCTTCACATTTTACATGGATGGATACCAATTATCCGGCCGGCTCGCCACGCCAGGGATATCCGATAGAAATTCAGACATTGTGGCATACCGCCCTCCATATGTTGGCCCGGATCGATGATCAATCAAGAGACTGGTATGGATTGGCCGAAGAAACCAAACATTCAATCGAAAAATTATTTGTTCTTCCAGACAATAGGTATCTTTCGGATTGCCTGCATGCAAATGCTGACACACCGGCAATCCGCGCGGAACCCGATGATGCCCTCCGGCCCAATCAGATTTTTGCGGCAACCCTGGGCACCATTACAAATAAAAATATCTTACGCCCAATGCTTGACAACTGCATGGAACTACTGGTACCCGGGGCGATTAGAAGCCTCGCAGACCGGCCGGTTAAACGGGCGCTGCCGGTCTATCACAACGGTAAGCTGTTGAATGACCCCTTTCACCCGTATCAGGGGATTTATGCAGGTGATGAGGACACCCGGCGTAAGCCGGCATACCACAATGGCACGGCATGGACCTGGATATTCCCTTCATTCTGCGAAGCTTGGGCCATGGCTTATGGCAAGGCGGAGACAGATACGGCGCTGTCCTGGCTGTCAAGCAGTAGTCTTCTTTTAAACTACGGATGTATAGGGCAGCTTCCCGAAATAGTTGACGGCGATTATCCGCATACCCAGCGGGGCTGCGATGCCCAGGCATGGGGGGTCAGTGAGCTGCTGAGGGTATGGTTAAAATTGATGGCTTCGTAAAAAGTCCAATATCTGTGTTGCGCTGCATCCCTCGGAATTTCACGTACAGCTAAGTACGCTGCATTCCTCGGGATTTTGCGCGCCTTGATCTTGAACTTTTTTCTTTGCCATCCTAAAATCGACTTTTTACGAGATTGTCAAAATTAACTAACAGAAAAAAGGGAGAGCAAAGATGAGTTTAAAAAAGCAGTATTTGAAAACACGACCGGTATGCAAGGTGACGTTCCGTCTGGCTAAAGAAGCTGCACCCGATGCGGAAACGGTTCACATTGCAGGGGAGTTTAATAAATGGAATACCCGGGAAATCCCCATGAAAAAATTGAAAAATGGGGAATTTACCGTTACCATAGATTTACCCGTAGACCGGGAGTACCAGTTTCGATACTTTGTTAATCAAAAGGTCTGGATAAACGACTGGGAGGCGGATAAATATGTACCGAGCGGTGTCTCCAGAAGCGAAAATTCGGTGGTTGTGGTATAAAACAACTGAAAGGTATAAGGGGAAAGGGGAAAGGTATAAGGTATAAGGTATAAGGTTTTAAACCATGAACTGTGAACCGTTAACCTAAAACATTTCGGTGATGATGATGACACACATTCAGACATTTCAGATATATCCGAAAGTTCCTGAGCAAACCCGGTTCGTTGAAACCCTGGTCAGAAACATGTGGTGGTCCTGGAACCTGGATGCCATTGAACTTTTCCGGCGAATTGACCCCAAACTGTGGAACCGGGCGGGCCGCAACCCGATCCTCTTCTTTTCCCAGATACCGCAGAAACAGCTGGAATCGATCGCCAAGGACAACAGCTTTCTGGCCCATCTGGGACGGGTAAAAACCGCTTTTGAAAATCAGGTTGAAAAACCTGTTGAAAAAGAAACGGGCTTGGGTCCAATCGCATATTTTTCAATGGAATACGGTATCCATGAAAGCCTGCCATTATTCGCCGGCGGACTGGGGATGCTTGCCGGCGACCACCTCAAGGCGGCATCGGATCGAGGTATACCCTTGATCGGAGTGGGCCTGCTCTATCGCATGGGATATTTTCACCAGTATCTTGACCAGAACGGCTGGCAGCAGGAGAATTATCCCGAAACCGATCTTTATCAATTACCGATTGAACGGGCCCGGGATGAGAACGGCAAAGAAATCCAAGTCTCGGTTGCCGGGCCGGATGGCGATATTCATGCCCAAGTACTTCGGATCATGGTTGGCCGCATCCCGTTATACCTGCTTGACACCAATGTTCAGGAAAACATCCCGGAAAACCGGAATATCACATCGAAACTTTATACGGCCGACTCCAAGAACCGCCTGGCCCAGGAAGTCGTTTTGGGCATCGGCGGCATGAAGGCGTTGGAGGCGCTCGGCATCATGCCGACCGCCTGTCATTTAAATGAAGGCCACTGCTCATTTGTGGTGTTAGAACGCATTGCCCAGTTAATGAGGCAATATGAAATTGATCTGGCCACGGCCAGGGAGATCGTGCCCCGAACCATGATTTTTACCACACATACACCGGTGGCCGCAGGCCATGATGAGTTTCCGCTGGATATGGTCAAACCTTTTATTAAAGCTTATGAAGAGCCGCTCGGGGCCTTCGTTGATGAAATCATATCATGGGGCCAGATCAAACAAACAGATCTACAGTCGCCATTCTCCATGTTCGGCCTTGGAATGCGCAATGCCGAATTTTGCAACGGCGTCAGCGAACTCCATGGCCGGACGGCACGAAAAATGTGGAATAAAATATGGTACGGCCTGCCGGAAAATGAAGTCCCCATCAGCCATATAACCAACGGCGTGCATATCCCGTCTTGGATATCCATTGAAAATGCCATGCTTTTTGATCGTTACCTCGGGCCGGATTGGTACCTGCATACCTGGGAACGACCGGAAATCATTGACCGAATAGACGAGATTTACGATGAAGAACTCTGGCGGGCTCATGAACTGAGCCGTGCCCGGCTGATACGAACCTGCCGACAGCTGATGACGCAGCAATACGGCCGGCGGAATGCGCCGAAAACCATCATGGAGAATGCCGCAGGGGTTTTAGACCATGATGCGCTGAGCATCGGTTTCGCGCGTCGGTTTGCCACTTACAAGCGCGCCTATCTCCTGCTTCGGGACCCAGAGCGGTTGGAGGCCATGCTGACCAACCGCCAGCAGCCGATTCAAATAATAATCGCCGGTAAAGCCCATCCAAAAGACAATGAAGGGAAAGGCGTTATCCAGAGTCTCATTGAATTCGCCCACCGGGCGGACATCCGTCATCGGTTTATCTTTCTCGAGGACTATGATCCTTACATTGCCAGGCACTTGATCCAGGGATGTGACATCTGGCTGAACACCCCCCGGCGGCCGTATGAGGCCTGCGGCACTTCGGGAATCAAAGCGGCTGTAAATGGCGTCTTAAATGTCAGCATCTTGGATGGATGGTGGTGTGAAGGGTTTGACGTAAGCCGGGGATGGCGGATCGGTAACGGTGAGGAATTCGAAGATTGGGAGTTTCAGGATGCTGTGGAAAGCCAGGCATTATATAATGTGTTGGAAAATGAAGTCATACCAAAATTTTATGACCGCATGGACGGTGACATCCCCATAGCCTGGATACAGATGATGAAAGCATCCATGAAAATGGCCATGCACAAATTCTGCGCCCACTGCATGCTGGGCAATTATCTGGATAACGCCTATCATCAGGCATCGACCCGCTTCAATGAGCTTATTTCCAACCAGGCGGCTGAGGCCAAAAACTTGATGCGCCTCCAAAGCCATTTGAAAAAAAATTGGGACAAAATTAATATAGACCGTCCCGCAAGAAACCTTGACGGGCCGTTTCGGGTGGGAGACGAATTTAGAATAACGGCAAAAGTCCATCTTGCACAGTTGTCGCCGGATGAAGTCGATGTGGAAGTCTGTTATGGAAAGCTTCGCGATGTGGAATCTCTTTCGCATATTTATGCAAAAAAGATGCACGTAAAGGAAGACCTTCATAACGGCGATTATTTATATGAATGTTCACTGAACTGCGAAATATCAGGGCGCTACGGATTAACGGCCCGGGTGACTCCCAGGGGCGATAACCTGATTAAGTATACACCAGGGATGATTACATGGGCAAAATAGGTTAACAAATGGCAAGTGCCAAAAAAAATCCTCGTATTCTGATTGTCACGCCGGAGACCACCTATCTGCCGGAAGGAATGGGCAACCTGGCCAACGCGATGGCTGTGAAAGCCGGGGGACTGGCGGATGTTTCCGCATCCCTGATAAGCGCCCTGTTCAATCAGGGAGCGGATGTTCATGTTGCGATGCCGGACTATCGGGCCATGTTTGACAATCAGATGGACCCAATACTAAGGCAACAGCGCCACATCATCCGCACCCAGATGCCCCATGAACGCATTCATCTGGCAGAGGACCGGGCCTTTTTCTATCTGCACACCGTCTACTCGAGTTATGGGTGGGAAAATATGCGGGTTTGCCTGGCATTTCAACGGGAGGTCATGAATCATACCGTACCCTGGGTAAAGCCCGACCTGATTCACTGCAATGACTGGATGACGGCGCTGGTACCTGCTATGTCGCGTCAAATGGGAATACCATGCCTTTTTACCGTTCATAATATTCATACCGTTAAAACCACCCTCGCCCACATCGAGGATCGCGGTATTGATGCCGCCTATTTCTGGGATCATTTGTATTATGACAATATGGCCGTTGATTACGAAACCACCCGGGAGACCAATCCGGTGGATTTTTTGACCAGCGGCGTATTTGCCGCCCATTTTGTGAATACCGTCAGCCCCGCATTCTTGAAGGAAATCGTCGATGGATATCACAGCTTCGTATTTCCCTCGCTTCGCCGCGAACTCACGAATAAATGGCATGCCGACTGTGCCGCAGGCATTTTAAACTCGCCGGACCCCAGTTTTGACCCGGCCAGTGACAGGGTATTGATCCGTCAGTACGGTCCGGATGACCATCCGGTGGGCAAAATTCAGAACAAACGGTATATCCAGAAATCCTTAGGGTTGATGGAAAATGACAACGCGCCGATGCTTTTCTGGCCATCGCGATTGGACAACACCCAGAAGGGCTGCCAGCTAATGGCAGAGATCCTTTACAAGGTCATCGATGCTTACTGGGATCAACAACTGGAAATCCTCTTTGTGGCAAATGGCGCCTTCAAGCAGGTATTCCGCGACATCGTGGCCTATCACGGCATCGGTGAGCGGGTTGCGGTCTGTGACTTTGACGAGCGGCTGTCCCGGATGACATATGCCGGCTCGGATTTCATCCTGATGCCCTCGCTTTTTGAGCCCTGCGGTCTGCCGCAAATGATCGGCCCCCTTTATGGCTCCCTCCCCGTAGCCAGGGATACCGGAGGCATTCATGATACGATCACCCATTTGAACCTGGACGCTGAAACCGGAAACGGCTTCTTATTTGAAACCTATGATTCAGACGGACTTTTCTGGGCGATTCAGCAGGCTATGGCGTTTTATACACTGCCCCTCAGCCAACGTCAGGCCCATATCACCCGGATCATGAAACATGCCCGAAAAACATTCAACCATGATGTTACCGCCCGGCAATACATTGACCTTTATGAACGCATGCTGGAAAGGCCTTTAACTAGTTAATCCATGGTCACCGATAGAACTGACAGCAACTTGATTCAAGAACGACTTAACCGCCGGTTAGATACGGATTCCTACCTGGAGCCTTACCAGGCCGATATTGAGCGCCGCCTTGAAAAAATCCTTCAAACCCGACAGCGGTTAACCGGCAAACGGATGACCCTTGCCGATTTTGCCGCCGGTCATGAATTTTTCGGTCTCCATTTCAGGGACAATCAATGGATATTCCGGGAATGGGCACCCAATGCCGAGGCGATCTACCTGGTTGGCGACATGACCGACTGGCAGGAGCTTCAGGCATATGCGCTTGAAAATACCCATATTGACGGCATCTGGGAAATTCGGCTGTCGCCCGACGCTATTTTTCATAAGGACTTTTATCGACTGCGAATCCACTGGAAGGGGGGCGGGGGCGACCGGATCCCGAGCTATGCCCGCCGGGTGGTGCAGGATCCTGAAACATTGATTTTCAATGCCCAGGTATGGGTGCCGAAGCAGCCGTATCAGTGGCGCCATCCAGCACTCTCCCGGGATTTCAATGATCTGCTGATTTACGAGGCCCATATTGGAATGGCCCAGGAATACCAAGGCATCGGAAGCTACACCGAGTTCAGGGAAAACGTACTGCCCAGGATAGTTGAAGCCGGATACAACGCCATCCAGCTCATGGCCATACAGGAACATCCCTACTACGGATCGTTCGGATATCAGGTTTCCAGCTTCTTTGCCGCCTCATCCCGTTTCGGCACTCCGGATGAATTAAAAGCCCTGATCGATGCCATACACGATGCCGGCCTTCTGGTGCTTATGGATATCGTCCACTCCCATGCGGTCTCCAATGAAGTGGAAGGGTTGAGCCGGTTTGACGGAACGGATTACCAGTATTTTCACTCAGGCGACCGGGGGTGGCATCCGGCATGGGATTCCCGGTGCTTTGATTACGGAAAAATCCAGGTGCTGCATTTTCTGTTGTCCAACTGCCGGTTCTGGCTGGACGAATACCGATTTGACGGATTTCGGTTTGACGGTATTACCAGCATGCTTTACCTGGACCATGGACTTGAAAAGGCGTTTACCTCCTATGACGACTATTTCACCAACAATATTGATGAACAGGCCCTTGTCTACCTCGCCCTGGCCAACGAGGTGATACACTCGGTCAATTCAGATGCCATTACGGTGGCTGAAGATATCAGCGGGATGCCGGGTCTCGGGGTGACGCTTGAGCACGGCGGCTATGGGTTTGACTACCGGTTTGCCATGGGCATACCGGATTTCTGGATCAAGCTGACCAAGGATACAGCGGATGAGGAATGGCCCCTGGGACACCTATGGCATGAGCTAAACAACCGCCGGCCGGATGAAAAGAGCATCAGTTATACGGAATCCCACGATCAGGCCCTGGTCGGGGATCAAACCCTTATCTTCAGGCTCATCGGTGCGGACATGTATCACCATATGCATGTAGACGATAACCACTTGAAAGTCGACCGCGGCATGGCACTTCATAAAATGATCCGGTTAATCACCCTGGCCACGGCCGGCAGCGGATACCTGAATTTTATGGGAAACGAGTTCGGACATCCGGAATGGATTGATTTCCCCCGGGAAGGAAATGAATGGAGCTACCAATACGCCCGGCGGCAGTGGCACCTGGCTGACGATCCCTCTTTAAAATACAATCAACTGGCCATGTTTGATCGGGATATGATCCGGCTGGCAAAAAAATACGGCCTGCTTGATACCCCGCCGGCCGAGCTCCTTCATGACCACAATGAAAATAAGATTTTGGCATTTGCGCGAAACGGGCTTTTATTTGCCTTTAACTTTCATCCGTCCCATTCCTACGAACACTACCAGATTGATTGCCCGGCCGGATCCTACCGGATGATCCTGAACACTGACCATCCGAATTTCGGGGGGCATAACCGGTTGGTCCCCGGACAAATCCATCATACATTCACACCGGAGAAAGGCGGATCAGACCGGCATGTGCTTAGCCTGTACCTGCCCGCCCGAACCGGGATTGTTCTCTGTCCTGATTGATTTTGATATTAGTAGCGCTTACCCCCGTCGTTCACCATGGGAACGAACCGTACCGGCAGAACAGACTCCTCTACCAACTCGCCTTCTTCTTTCCTTAGCCGGACGAGTTCCTGTGCGTATTTCTTGCCTACGGGTAAAATCATGCGTCCGCCTTCCGCCAACTGGTCTTTCAAGGGCTCCGGAACGTGGGTCGGCGAACAGGTAACAATAATCGCATCATACGGCGCATGCTCGGCCCAGCCTTTATAACCGTCGCCGATCTTTACATGCACATTGGAATAGTCCAGATCTTCTAACAGCTGCCGGGCTGACTCGCCCAATTCAGGGACAATTTCTATAGTATATACTTCCTGACAGATTTCTGCCAAAATGGCTGCCTGGTAACCGGAGCCGGTCCCCACTTCAAGCACCCTGTCTGTCTCCTTAAGACCCAAGCTTTCTGTCATGAATGCAACAATGTAGGGTTGAGAGATGGTCTGACCGTTGCCGATGGGCAGGGGTTGATCGGAGTAGGCAAGATCCCGGTAGTTTCCCGGAACAAAAAGATGGCGTTTGACCCTTAGGAATGCCGACAGCACCCTTTTATCAGCGATCCCCCGCCGTTCGAGCTGCTTGTGAACCATTCGTTCACGTTCCTGAGCGTGTCTATCATCAATCATAGCATGAGAACCTACCGTAGTTGAATCGCATCCCGTCAATAAACAGAAAAATACCACAAAAATGAACAGACAGCACCTATAAGCCTTACCAAAAATCATTTTCCGTCATTTTTTTTCTCTTCTTTTCCGAAATACAAGGACTCAAATTGATCAACGATTTTTCTCAGATTTTGAACATTATCCAGGTCAGTGGTCTGCTTGCATTTCATCGCAAATACCAGCATATGATGCAGCAAAGATATCTTTTCCATATATTTTTCAGCATCGAGCGAGATCCGCTGGGTCATAAAATACTGGCTGACGATATGCTGAAGTTTATCAGCGTGGTTTTCCTTGTTGACCACCCATCTGATCAACTGATTGGCATTATGATGTTCGTCCCCCTGCAGGTGCTGTATCATCTTCATGGATTTTTCAATGGTGGTGATATGCTCCCGGATCATTTCAATCCGCATCGGGTCGTCATAAATTCCGCAAGGGATTTCACAATGCGCGAATGCGCTGCCACTTATTGCAAAAAACATCACAACACTAATGATAACCGGCATCATCCGTTTCATTTCAACACCCTCCTTGTTTGTTTTTTTCCGTATCTATCCCCTGAGTTTTTTGGTTACTTCTGCCACACGGCAGCCAAGTTTTCGGCCGTTCTCAAGAGTATCCGCATCCGGCGCACCCGCGCATGCCGTTCCGTAATGACCTGTGGCGGACATTGGGTCCCCGACGATGATCATTCCGTAAATCATCAGGCACTGGATAATGGACATCATCGTGGTTTCCTTGCCGCCGGTAGGATCGCCGGATGTGGCAAAAGTCGCGCCGACCTTCCCCTCCATTTTCTTTCGGGTGCCGATAAAATCGTCAAATACACGCTTCAAATCAGCTGCCATAACGCCGAAATAAACCGGAGAACCGGCGATAATGCCTTCAGCATTTAAAAACTCGTCTTGGGTGACGTCCCTGGTCGATTTGACAAGGGCATCCACCCCCTCTACCGAGTTGACGCCTTCGGCAATCGCATCCGCAAGCTTTCGGGTATTCCCGCCTTTGGAATAATAGACTACGAGAATCTGCATAAATAATCTCCAATGATAGATTCGGATTTGTCATCAATTTTTATAAAATTAATCAT
>JAGYOX010000037.1 GCA_018399235.1 Desulfobacterales bacterium
CAATTAATATATACAAAAAAGGAAGGTTTTTTGTCAGACCCTGCATACATTATTGGAATCGACTTGGGGACAACCAACAGCATTGTCGCCTATACCGAAACACATGCGGAATCAGCAGCTAATATCCGTCTTTTCAGGATACCACAGCTGGTGGATGTCGGGGTGGTTGAATCCCGGGATATGCTGCCCTCATTTATCTTTATGCCGGGCAGTCATGAAATGTCCGGTGATGGTCTGGCTCTGCCATGGAAAACAACGAGCCATTTAATCGTCGGCGAATTTGCCCGGCAGCGAGGGGCGGAAGTCCCCAACCGGCTGATTTCATCCAGTAAATCCTGGCTCTGCAATACGCTGGTGGACCGGAATAAGCCGATTCTGCCATGGGATGCGCCGGAGGATGTCGACAAACTATCCCCGGTTGAAGCTTCTGCCATTATTCTTCGTCATATCAGAGATGCCTGGAACTACGAGATGGCCGCTTCGGAGGATCATCTGCGTATGGAGAACCAGGAGATTCTATTGACCGTGCCGGCTTCGTTTGATGCAGTCGCCCGGGAGCTAACCGTTCAAGCGGCGGAAGCCGCTGGTATACCAAACATCCTCCTGCTTGAGGAGCCCCAAGCGGCTTTTTATTCATGGATTGAAGCCTCTGGCGAACAATGGCGGCAAAAAGTCAGAAAGGAGGATTTGGTTCTGGTTTGCGATGTCGGCGGCGGGACTAGTGATTTTAGCTTGATTCGGATTTCAGAATCGGAGGGGGAGCTTATACTTGAACGGATTGCAGTGGGTGAGCATTTGTTGGTCGGCGGGGACAATATGGATTTGGCCTTAGCCTATTCAATCGCTCGGAAAATGGCTGATTCTGGAAGTAAGCTCGACTCATGGCAGATTCGGGGGGTGATTCAAAGCTGCAGGAACGCCAAAGAGCAGATCCTTTCCGATCCGGATATAAGTGAATACCCGGTCACCATCCTTGGCCGGGGCAGTAGCTTAATCGGAGGGACGATGCGCACCACTCTGACCCGAAATGAGCTTGAATCTATTATGGTTGAGGGGTTCTTTCCCCTCTGTGGGGCAGCCGATATGCCCCAGCGTCAGCAAAAAGTCGGGCTTCAGGAGGTCGGGCTTTCTTACGAATCCGATCCGGCGGTGACCCGGCATATGGCCAAATTTATCGGCGAGCATCAGGCAGGGGCACCGAACGACGGCCGGTTGCCCTCCGCTATTTTGTTTAACGGCGGGGTAATGAAGCCGGAAGCGGTCAGAAACCGCATCATGGATGTGATCGGTTCTTGGCGGGGGACTGATTCAGATAAAAGGCTTCGGACACTTGAGGCCGAATCGTTTGATCTGGCTGTAGCCCGCGGGGCGGCATATTATGGTATGGCGCGAAGAGGAAGGGGCATCCGGATTCGTGGCGGACTTAATAAAACCTATTATGTGGGGATTGCCGCATCAATGCCGGCGGTACCCGGGATGCCCGCACCGGTTAAAGCGCTCTGCGTGGCGCCTTTCGGCACTGAAGAAGGGACGGATATTGAGATTTCAGATCAGGTTTTCACCCTTGTTATTGGAGAGCCCGTTAGATTTGACTTTTTGGGTTCAACCATTCGTCAATCAGATACAGCCGGCAGCGTTATCGAGGACTGGCAAGGCGAAATCGAGGAGATTACAACCATCGAGACAACATTTGATGGTGAAGCCGGCACACCCATGCGGGTGACACTTGAAATCAAAGTAACGGAAATCGGGACATTGGAATTGTGGTGTGCCTCAGTTGAGGGTGAGCGGCGATGGAAACTGGAATTCAACGTTCGGGAGCAGGAATAATCCAATGGCAGGGGAAGAGAGATATATCGTCGGCATTGATCTCGGGACCACCAATTCGGCGGTTTCCTATGTAGATCTTGAAGCGGAAGATACCAAAAACCGCGGCATCAAATTGTTCAAAGTTTCCCAATTAACCGGTCTTGGGGAGGTTTCTGCCATGCCGGTGCTGCCATCGTTCTGCTACATTCCCGGCAAGTATGATATCTCAGAAGATGCCATTAAGCTT
This sequence comes from Desulfobacterales bacterium, assembly GCA_018399235.1. GTDB lineage: Bacteria > Desulfobacterota > Desulfobacteria > Desulfobacterales > Desulfosalsimonadaceae > M55B175. The sequence goes on from JAGYOX010000037.1 coordinate 2,057, forward strand.
CCTTGGAAAACTGACGAGGCCGCTTTTGTCGGCACCCTGGCAAGGGATCACGGCGCAAAAGTTCCCTCCCGTCTGGTTTCTTCGGCTAAAAGCTGGCTCTGCCACAGCCAGGCGGATCGTCATGCCCCGATCCTTCCTTGGGGGGCGGCGGAAGAGATCCCAAAAATTTCACCAATCCAGTCTACTGCCGCCTACTTGAAGCATATCCGTTTGGCTTGGAACAGCCGACAGGGTGATAATGACGATCTTTTTCTGGAGAACCAGAGGGTTGTCCTTACTGTCCCGGCTTCATTTGATGAAGTAGCCAGAGATTTAACCCTTGAAGCAGCTAACAGAGCAGGATTAAAACAAATAATCCTGCTCGAAGAGCCGCTGGCCGGGTTTTACAGTTGGTTGATCAAGAATGAGAAAAACTGGCGCGATATAATTAAGCCGGGCGAACTCGTTCTGGTCTGCGATGTAGGCGGCGGCACGACGGATTTTACATTGATTACCCTGAGAGAAACAGAAGGCTCCCCTCGATTTGAACGCATTGCTGTCGGCGATCATCTTATTCTTGGGGGGGACAACATTGACCTGGCACTTGCGAGACATATTGAGCAGAAGTTCAACAACACCCGTCCGCTTTCCAACGAACGATGGAAAACCCTTTGCCATTTATGCCGTCAGGCAAAAGAAAATATATTGGATCAGGGAACGGATGCAGAGACGATTACCATGATAGGCGAGGGGACAAGTTTAATCGGTGGCACCCTGACCGCCCGGCTGGATCGGGAATCCCTTGAAAGGATAGTTCTTGAAGGCTTTTTCGCCTTGGTGAAACCTACTGTTCAGGTTGAGCAGTCCCCGAAAAAGGGGATCTCCGAATTTGGTCTTCCCTATGAATCAGAGCCTGCCATTACAAGACATATCGGGAAGTTTCTTGACGATCATGCCGAAGACATTCGGAATTTTCTAGGTGACAAATCGGCTTTTCCGGATTTAATCCTTTTTAACGGCGGGACGCTTAAATCGCAGCTTGTACAGCAGCGGATTCGCGAAGGGATTCGATATTGGTTTGGCAAAGAAAACAATCATCAGCCCCGGGTGCTTGAAAACCCGAATCCGGATCTGGCGGTCGCCCTTGGCGCCTCCTATTACGGGCTTGTTAAAAGCGGTGTGGGCGTTCGCGTCGGCAGCGGTAGTCCGCGCTCGTATTACCTTGGGTTTACCCGTAAAATCGACGGCGGCCAGGAGGAAAACGCGGCCATCTGCTTGGTGGAACGCGGCGTGGATGAAGGCACCACCATCTCCTTGCCGGAAGACAGGAAATTCGAAGTGCTGACCAACCAGCCGGTGAGTTTTGATCTTTACAGTTCAAGCTTCAGGTCTGGAGACAGGTGTGGGGATGTTCTGTCGATCGATGAAACGCTGACACCGCTGCCACCGTTGCAAACCGTTATTCAATTTGGCCAGAAGGGGAAGAAAGCGACGATCCCGGTGGCTATTGATGCTGAATACACGGAAATGGGGGTGCTGGCACTTTGGTGCCGGTCGCTTTCAAGCAATCACCGCTGGCGGCTCCAATTCCAGCTGCGGGAAACGGACATTGTTGAGAGGGTGGGGGAGATCGAAGTTTACGAGGCCGAAATTGTCGAGCAAGCAATCTCAGTTGTTCGCCAGGCATTCGCCCAAGATGCAGCCCCTGCCAAGCTTTCCGGTATGATCAAAGACATTGCTAAGACAGCCGGGCGTCCCAAGGAAAAATGGCCGCTCGGATTTATCCGACAGCTGGCGGATGAACTATTGGGTATAGCAGATAGCCGTCGGTATTCCGGTGAACATGAAATTCGGTGGTTGAATCTGACCGGCTTTTGTATGCGGCCGGGACTTGGAGACGGCATGGATGGTCAGCGGATCAAATCCTTGTGGAAAATTTATAAGCCGGGGGTGATTTTCAAAAAGAATGCCCAGGCAAAGGCAGAGTGGTGGATCATGTGGCGAAGGGTCGCCGCAGGTTTAAGCTCCGGCCAACAGCGACAAATTTTTCAGGATATTCGGCCGCTTGTATTGCCCAAAAAAAATGCCAAAGTCCGGCTTGAACCTCAGGAACGGCTCGAGCTTTGGATGGCCGTGGCCAATCTTGAACGCCTGATGGTAAAGGATAAAATCGAGCTGGGCCGTCAACTGCTTTCCGAACTTCACCCTAAAAAGACCAAGCCCCAGTATTTCTGGGCACTTTCCCGAATCGGTGCCCGGGAAATGCTCTATGGACCGGTGGATCGTGTAATCCCGCCGGACGAGGTCTCAAAATGGATCCAGAGACTCATGGATACGGACTGGAAAAATCCAAAGCCTATCGGTTTAACCCTGTCTTTGCTGGCTCGTAATACCGGTGACCGGATGCGGGACATCCCGTCCGATTTGCGAGAACAGGTGGCAGAGCATCTGTCGCGATATGAGATGACCGATCATCTCCGACAGGTTACCGAAGTGCTGTCCCTTGAGAAGCAAGAAGAAACCGAACTCTTCGGTGAATCCCTGCCAAGCGGGATTGTGCTTCGGGAGTAAAAAACTTAATGTATTACATTATATAAATTCAATAACATATTGTTTTAGAAAAAAATAAATTAAATTAGCAGACGTCCTTTCACTTAGTGAAGCCGCTCCAAGTTCCATGCTTGCAATTTTTCCGTATTTTCAAGGTATATATACGGGATCCAATAATTTTTCCACTACAACCCCTTGTCGGATGATATGTTATCGGGTAAGTTATGTCTTAAATATTTTGGATGGTGCGCTATCTCAAAAAGATCTGCAGGGCTATGGCACGGTTTTAATTTATTAACTATTTGTCAGAAGGAGAATTTCGGCTTTGGCAAAATCAGATGATATGCTTACGATCAACGCAACAATCGATATTCCGGCGGCTGTTTTGCAGGCAGTTGTCAATAATGCCAAACAAATGGCGGGAAAAGATGAAAAAGGGGTCTATCGAGTGGATACCCATGAAAAATTATGTGAACTGATCTCCGTTTTTCTTGAGGAAAACAATTTTCTCGACTATGTGCAAGATATTAATAACTATCGTTAATCGGATCGGGCGGCATTAATGGGGGGCCACTTGTTTCCTTGGATAATTGCGCATCGTGGGGCTATGGCTGAAGCGCCGGAAAATACAAAATCTGCATTTAAACGGGCGCTCAGCTACCCGATAGATGGTATTGAGTTTGATGTTCAGTTGACAAGGGACAGGGTGCCGGTGGTTTTTCATGATCATAATCTGAAAAAAATTAACGGTAGCCTGCGGTCGATATCTTCATATAATTACGACGAACTTTGCCAAATGGACTGGGGCGCATGGTTTGCCGATTCATTTTCCGGGGAAGCGATTCTCACCCTTGAAGAGGTGCTTTTGGGCTTTGGCCCCCGAACCCGCTTACTGGTAGAGATTAAATCAGACGAGTCGCCTGACTCTCATTCAGTGAACCGCTATGCGGCGCAAATGGTTCCAGATATGGTAAAGAGAAGCATATCGAATGTGTTGATCGATAAAATGATGGTGCTCTCCTTTGATGCGGATATTATATCCACGGCGATGGCTGGGACGCCAAATTTGAAATATGGATTGAATTTAAAAACTGAAAAATTTAGTGTTACTGATTGGCCGGGTAATATTTATGCGGTAAGTTTGCCGATTCATAAAATCAACACTCGGTTTGTTAACAATTGCCATACAAACGGATTAGCCGTCATGACATATTCCTGTAATACAAAAAAAATGCTGGATAAGGCGTTGGAGTTGGGGATAGACGTGATCATGACCGATGATCCCGGCAGAATCTGTGTTCATATGGACCGCAGAAACAGATAATCGGTGAAATGGATTAAGGAGGTTGGGTATATGAGGAAACTAAGGGGGGTTTTAATTCTAATAGGCTTGCTTCTGATTATGCCGCTTGTTTCACACGCCCTCGATAACTTTTTAAATATTGGGGATACGCCAACGAGCAGTTCGGATGTTCCCGAGAATGTTACCCTTTCATCGACGAAAGATACTATAACTGTCGAATGGGATGGTGACAGTGATGCGGATACATATAACATTTACTGGGGAACCTCCTCCGACAATTTGGATCAAAACGCCTCAGTGGAAGACCCCACTGAGGAATACACGATTACCGGATTGAGCGCTGGGACTCAATACTTTATAGCGGTTTCATCCGTCAATAACGGGGTTGAAAGTGACCGATCGGCCGTTCAATCGATCACGACCGAATCGGAGGCAGATGCCCCCCCGGCAACACCCTCTGGATTCGACATCACTGTCATCTCTGATATTACGGAGACATCGGCAAAATTTAGCTGGGAAGAGAACAGCGAATCCGATTTGGCCGAGTACATAATTTATTATGGGACCTCATCCGGAACCTACGATAATGATATAACAGTTGATGGCGGCAGCACAGAGAAGACAGTAACCGGGTTGACCAGCGCGAGCCGTTATTTTTTCACCATCTCGGCGGTTGACTCTTCCGACAACGAATCCAAAAAAGCTGATGAGCTTATCGTTGATACGAAGCCGGACACCCTCGCTCCATTTAAGCCGGCCGGCGTTAAGGGGACATTGGGTGGATCCGGCGAGATAAGAATTACAATAGACTCCTCAAACGAGCGAATGGCAGATTTTGCGGGCCATAATATTTATTATGGGACTACGCCCGGGGAATATGATTATTCCATTGATATCGGCAAAGAGAGCTCCCATGTATTCTCCGAGCTTCCGGAAGAAGAAAAAACCTGGTATTTCACGGCCTCCGCTTATGATGACTCAGCAAATGAGGGAGATAAAACCGGTGAGGTGTCGGTTATTGTTGAAGATATCAGTCTGTTTTTAGGGGATTCACACGATACGGACAGTGGTTGTTTTATCCAAAGTGCCGGCCAATCCATAGAAAAGGCGAACAAGTGGAAAATTTTTGGATGCATGTTCATTATCGGCGTCTGTCTGTCCTTGATTTTTATAGTCAGGCGTGTGCCTGCCGCATTTTTCCTTTTCATTATTCTTATTTTGCCTTGCGGACATTCGACTGCTGGTGAATGGAATGCCTTAGGCAATAATACGATCGGAGTGACAGGCGGATATTATGTTGCCGCCGACTCAGACTATAGGGACTTTTATGGGGAAGACACCTACCCAGTCATGGCATTTTACGACCGTTTCATCACCGACCACTTTTCCATAGAAATCGAGAGCGGATATTTTCAGGATTCCGGCGACTTATTAACTGAATCCGGTAAGGACACGGATATTGAGTCAGAAATCGAGATGGTGCCGATCGCCTTATCCCTTAAGTTCCACTTTCCGATTGTTAGCTATGTTACCGGCTATATAGGCGTTGGCGGGGATTATTGGTATGTGAATGAAGAACCGGATGACAGCTCCGTCCATGATGATGTGGATGAATGGGTCGGCGGGTATCACGGGAAAATCGGCTTTAAGTTTTATAATAGGGATGAAACGTTTCGAGGTACGGGTGCGTTGATTGAAACCGGATATAGCAGTGTGGACAAGTTTGGTGACAACGATATGGATATAGGCGGGTGGATAACTAAATTCGGCATTTTCTATCAATTTTAAACTCCTTTATTGAACCTTTAGGGGTTTCAAATGGAGGCTATTATGAAGGTCGTTTTTGATCAGGCATTTTATACGGTTTATACATCGGATCCGGCTGCTGAACCCGGTCGTATTCAATCCATTGTCAAGGCCCTGCCGACGGATGCCGTAATTGTTGAACCAAAGCCGGCAACTTTCGAGGAGATCCATTTGGCCCATACCGCCGAGCATATCCGGTCTATCAAGGAACAGGATTTGTATGATATCGCAGCGCTCGCTGCCGGTGGTGCAATTACTGCCGCCCGAATTAGCCTTGAGGAGCCGGCCTTCGGTCTGATTCGGCCGCCCGGTCATCATGCATCGGCTGATGCCGCTTGGGGGTTTTGTTTTTTTAACAATATGGCAATTGCGCTGCTATCCCTCAAAACCGCCGCTCAGATCCAAGCTGCCTATGTATTGGACATCGACCTGCATTATGGCGACGGCACGGTGAACATTCTCGGCGAAGCGGACTGGGTGGATATTTATAATCCTGCCAAGAATTCGAGAAAAGAGTATATTGAGTCGATTGAAAACGCGTTGAATTCTGTGAATTCAGATATTATAGGGGTTTCTGCCGGTTTTGATAACCATCAGGCTGACTGGGGCGGCCTATTGGCTACAGAGGATTATTATGCCATCGGCCGGCTGGTCCGGGAACGGGCAAAGCAAAACAGCGGCGGCTGTTTTGCTTTACTGGAGGGCGGCTATAATCATTCGGTGCTGGGACAGAATGTTACCGCACTGATTAATGGAATGTCTACTTAGCCGGCGTACTGAATGGGCCTGGCAGATGAATTCACTTGCAGATATTTGCAGAGAACTCACATGGGGACAGCTTGCCGCATGGTCAAACAAAACAGCCGTTATTGAAGGGCGCAAGATACAGCAGAAAGGCGCCGTTAATACGCTTATGAAAACCAGCAAGGGCGAGGGGCTGCTGGCATGGGTGGAGGTTGAAGAGCCCTTTGCGGTTTTGATTGAAATGGAATATGGCGAATTATTTTCACAATGCTCCTGTAATCCGATAATCAATCCATGTGAACATGCAGTGGCCGTGATAATTGAGTTTATTGTCCATCTCAAGCGGAACAACCCGATCCCTTTGGCTGCGCCAAATGATCCGCGGCTGTATTTAGTATAGAATTGCGTGTGCCAAGTGGATCTGACACGGGTTTTGGGGTTCAGGTTTCAGTGTTCAGGTTTCAGGTATGAGAACGGAGTCCCTGAAACTCAAATTCTTCAGACAATAATCCCTTTTTTATAAAGGCTTTTTAAAACCAGACATGACGAAAGGTTAAGCGGGTGAAAATCGGTTTGGGCTATGACGTGCATCCATTCTGCGCGGATCGTCCGTTATTCCTTGGAGGCATCCAGATTCCCTATGAAAGGGGGCTTGCCGGTCATTCTGATGCGGATGTGCTTGTTCATGCAATTTGCGATGCACTGCTGGGTGCGGCCGGGATGGGGGATATCGGCGAGCATTTTCCGGATGACGACCCTCAATATGAAGGTGCTTCCAGCATTGATCTGCTTAAGGAGGTATGGCAGCGCATCCATCATTGCCATCAGGCGATTATCAATATTGACGCGACCGTATTTGCCGAAGCGCCTAAGCTCAGCCCTTATAAGCGGGCCATGAGGGAAAGTCTTGCAAAGGCGTTGGCTATTCCGATGGATCGGGTTAATATTAAGGCCACCACGGCGGAAGGTTTAGGCTTTATCGGGAAGGGGCAGGGGATTGCCGCCATGTGTATTGTTTTGATTGATTAACCGTAAGAGGCAATAATCGATAAAATTAAAAAAGGAGCAGGAACTTTTAATGACAATCCGTGTTTATAATACCCTGAGTCGTCAGAAGGAAGCATTTGAGCCGATGACCCCCGGCCGTGTTCATATGTATGTCTGCGGCCCGACGGTTTATGACTCCTGTCATATCGGCCATGCCCGGTCCATCGTGGTTTTTGACGTAATTTACCGGTATCTGATGTTGAGGGGATATCAGGTGGTTTACGCCAGAAATTTTACGGATGTGGATGACAAGATCATCAACCGGGCCAATGAACTCGGGATTTCGACCGCTGAACTGGCCGAAAGATATATCGATGAATTCCATGCGGACATGGGCGCATTAAATGTCAAGCGGCCAAACTATGAGCCTAAAGCCACAGAACATATTGATCAGATCATCGATGTGGTCAAACGCCTGATCGAAAAGGGCTATGCCTATGTAGTTGACGGCAATGTGTTTTTTGCGGTTGAAAAATTTAACTCCTATGGAAAGCTGTCCGGCCGCAAGCTGTCCGAAATGGAAGCCGGCGCACGGATAGAAATCGACAAGCAGAAACAAAACCCGATGGATTTTGTCCTCTGGAAGGCATCCAAACCCAATGAGCCTTCATGGGAAAGCCCCTGGGGCAAAGGCCGTCCGGGCTGGCATATTGAATGTTCGGCCATGAGCATAGATTACCTGGGAAAAAGCTTTGATATCCACGGTGGCGGGAAGGATCTGATTTTTCCGCATCATGAAAATGAAATTGCCCAGTCAGAGGCCGCCTTTGGCCAACTTTTTGTTAAATACTGGCTTCATAATGGTTTTGTTAACATCAATCATGAGAAGATGTCCAAATCATTGGGAAATTTTTTAATGATTAAGGATATTTTAAAGGCTTATCATCCCGAGGCGATACGGCTTTTTCTGCTATCCAATCACTACCGTTCCCCAGTGGACTTCAATGACCAGGAGATCAGGGAAGCCTCAAGCGCACTTGACAAAATCTACACCCTGCTTGAGCGGGTAGGCTCGGTTTTAGACGAATTGCCGGAAGCAGATGAATCGGGCACTGGGTTTGGTGAAAAAGGAACCAACTACTGGCATCTATTCTGCAATGCCATGGATGATGATTTTAATACCGCCCAGGGCATCGGGGTCTTGTTCGATGCGGTGAGGCATTTAAACCGTGTGTTGGATGAAAAGAGCGCGGATCCTTCATCAGAAGAAGAAATTCAAGCCGTATGCCGGGATATTTTGAATATGGGCGGGGTTCTTGGCCTTTTGGCGGAATCGCCGGCGCAGTATTTTGAAAACCAGCGGCGGACAGTTCTTGAGAAGGGGTCCCTGGATAGTGAAACCATTGAAAAACTGGTCAAGGAAAGGGAGGCCGCCCGCAAGGCGAAAGATTTCCAAACCGCCGATAAAATCCGCGATCAGCTCAAGGAAATGAATATCCAGTTGGAAGACCGTCCGGACGGTACCATCTGGCGGTATGCCAAATAAAACCTTATATTCCTTTGAATTTCGTTTCTAACACGTTAATTTGCCTTTCGGCTTTTCATTTTCGTTTCCTGAATTATATTTAGCATATATGACACATTTCAAGCTGCAAACCGAAATGATCCCGAGAGGCGATCAGCCCAAGGCGATCGATTCTCTCACCAGAGGGGTGCATGCAGGAAAACAGCATCAGGTGATGCTGGGCGTGACCGGTTCGGGAAAGACTTTTACGATGGCCAATGTCATCGAGCGCGTTGACAAACCGACCCTTGTCATCGCCCCCAACAAGACTCTGGCCGCCCAGTTGTACAACGAGTTCCGGGTGTTTTTCCCGGAAAATGCGGTGGAGTATTTTGTCAGCTATTATGACTACTATCAACCGGAAGCCTATATTCCGGTGAGTGATACCTATATTCAAAAGGATTCATCGATCAACGAGATGATCGATAAGATGCGCCATTCCGCCACCCGATCCGTTTTATCCAGAAGTGATGTGATTGTTGTCGCCAGCGTTTCCTGTATTTACGGTTTGGGTGCGCCTGAAGACTACTTGGCCATGCGGCTGGATCTTAATATTGGTGCCGAAGTATCCAGGGACAGCCTTCTTTCAGATCTCGTATCCATTCAATATGAACGAAATGATACGGACTTTTATAGAGGCGTATTCCGGGTCCGCGGTGATCGGGTGGAAATTTTTCCCGCACACGAAGATGATGTGGCGATCCGGATAGAATTTTTCGGCGATGAAATCGATGGGATCGCGGAAATTGACCCGTTGACCGGAAACACCCTTTTGTCCCTGGACCGGGTGACCATTTTTCCGGCCAGTCATTATGTTACCCGCCAGAGAACCCGCAAACGGGTGATAGAGGCAATCAAGGCAGAGCTGAAGGTCCGGATCAACGAATTTTTGGATAACGCCAAGTACATTGAGGCCCAGCGCATTGAAGAGCGGACGAACTTTGATATTGAGATGATTCATGAGCTCGGCTATTGCAACGGCATTGAAAACTATTCCCGCCATATTACCGGTCGGTCCGCCGGTGATCCGCCCCCAACACTTTTGGATTATTTTCCGGCTGACTTCCTGGTTTTTATTGACGAGAGTCATATCACGATACCGCAGCTTGGCGGCATGTATAATGGCGACCGTTCGCGAAAGCAGACGCTTGTGCATTATGGCTTTCGTCTGCCCTCTGCTTTGGATAACCGGCCGCTTTGTTTTGACGAATTTAAAGCGCGTGCTTCGCAGGTGATTTATGTATCCGCCACACCGGCCAACTATGAAATGGAGAACAGCGGCAGTGAGGTGGTGGAACAGATTGTACGCCCGACCGGCTTGGTTGATCCGGCCATTGAATTCAAGCCGGCTGCCAACCAGGTCGATGATTTGCTTGATGAAATCCGTAACCGAATCGAGCGCAATGAGCGGGTTCTTGTGACCACCCTGACCAAACGCATGGCCGAGGACCTGACCGAATATTATTCGGACCTTGGAATCCGGGTCAGGTATTTGCACTCAGACATCAAGACCCTTGAACGTATCGATATCATTCAGGACCTTCGAATGGGAGAATTTGATGTCTTAGTTGGGATCAATCTGCTGCGGGAGGGCCTTGATATTCCAGAGGTTTCATTGGTAGCGATTCTGGATGCGGACAAAGAGGGATTCTTAAGATCGACGCGGTCCCTTATCCAGACCTGTGGGCGGGCGGCGCGCAATGTGAACGGAACAGTTCTGATGTATGCAGATGTAATCACTGAATCCATGAAAAAGGCGGCAGATGAGACGAATCGCCGTCGGGACATACAGACTGCCTACAATGAAGCGCATACCATCACGCCAATGACCATTGACAAAAAGATTGGCTCCGGGTTTGAACACCTCTATTCCCAGTCGAAAGGGCAAGGCAATCGCCAGGTGGAAGAGCCTCTTTCGGATTATACATCGCTTGAGAACCTGGAGGGTAAGATTAAAACCTTGGAAAAAGAAATGCACCAGGCTGCCAAAGACCTTGAATTCGAAGAAGCGGCCAAGCTCCGGGACCGGATCAACGATCTGAAAAAACTTATGGTATTTGATTTTGAGGCAGGGCCTTGAACCCCATTGAAACAAGTTGCCGTCATGACACAATTACTCAGAGAAAAAGCTGCCGCTGCACCGCCGGGTCCCGGCGTCTATATCATGAAAAACGCCCGGCAACGAATCATTTATGTGGGCAAGGCCGCTAACCTGAAAAACCGGTTAACCTCATATTTCAGCGGCCGCCGCCATACGGATGTCAAGACCGGCGTTTTGACAGGCCAGATCGTTTCCTTTGAAACCATTCAAACCGCCTCGGAAAAAGAGGCGCTGATCCTTGAATCGAACCTGATCAAAAAACACAGACCCCGCTACAATGTGATCCTGAAGGATGATAAACGTTATCCGTCGCTGCGGCTGGATATGAAAAGCGACTATCCTCCCCTTCAGGTGGTCCGTAAGGTTAGAAATGACGGGGCGCTCTATTTCGGCCCTTTTGCTTCGGCCGGCGCGGTTCGGGAGACACTGAAGCTTATTCACAAAACATTTAAGTTGAGAAAATGCACTTCACCAACTGTTAAGCCCCGCAGTCGTCCTTGTCTGTACTACCAGATGGGCCTTTGTCTGGCGCCCTGCTGCAAACCGGTCAGCTGTGAGGCATATAACGATATTGTTAATGAGGTACGGCTTTTTTTAAACGGACGTACCAATGAATTGACCATGAAAATCAAATCCGAGATGGAAACGGCCGCAAAACGCCAGGAGTACGAAAAAGCCGCCCAGTTGAGGGACAAGCTGTTCGCCATAGAAAAGACCGTGGAAAAACAAATGGCCGTAACCACTGATTTTGTTGATCGGGATGTTATCGGTGTGGCAAGTGATCCGCCTTATTCCTTGCTTTGGGTCATGTTTGTTCGAGGCGGTTTCATGCAGGGGGCTATGGAATTTAACATACATGATGATACGGCAACCGATGCCGAAATTATAGAAGCGTTTCTGAAACAGCATTATGAATCCGTTCCTGATATTCCTGAGGAAATTTTGATCCCTTGCGCTCATGAGGATGAAGCGCTTTACGCGGAGTGGCTCTCTAATAAAAAGGGGAAAAAAGTCCGGATTCATTATCCCAAGCGCGGAGACAGGGTCCGGCTGATCCGCATGGCCGAAGAGAACGCCCAAACCCGCCTTGCCCAACAGATAGAGGCAGAAATGGCCAATCGGTCTTTGCTTGAAGGGTTGAGGCAGAGACTCGGTTTAGTCTGCCTTCCCAAGCGTATCGAATGCGTTGACAACTCCGGAATTGCCGGTCGGGAACTGGTGGCCGGCATGGTGGTCTATGAAGGTGGGGTGCCGAATAAATCCGAATATCGACGTTATATTATCCGGAATGTCGACCAAGCGGATGACTACGCCTGCATGGCCGAGGTGCTGGAGCGGCGATTCCACCCAAAACATACGGCAGCTGAAGTGCTGCCCGACCTGTTGATCATTGACGGGGGTAAAGGTCAGCTGAATATTGCTATCTCAGTGCTTGAAAAAATGGGACTCCGGGAAGCTGTCAGCGTTATTGGAATCGCCAAAGCGGATGCAGAGAGATCGGAAGAAGCGGATAAAATTTATATACCCGGCCGACGCAATCCGTTAAACCTCAACGCCCATAAAGAGGTGCTGTATTTTATTCAACGGATTCGGGATGAGGCGCATCGCTATGCCATTACCTACCATCGGCAGAAGCGGGCAAAGACGGCTCTGCGTTCTCGTCTGGACGGCATTCAGGGGATCGGCGAGAAACGAAAATCGATCTTATTAAACCATTTTAAGAGCGTTCAGAAAATAAAGGCCGCTTCTGTAGAAGAACTTGCCGGACTTCCCGGTATGAACCGCCGGGTAGCCGAAAACGTTTATAAGACGTTGAATGTTCCCGAATCTCCTTATTGATTATACCAGCTGCCGGATTTCCTTCATAAGGTTCCGAACGGCGTCGGCTGACCCATTGAGATCAGATTTTTCAGCGTCGGTGAGTTCAATCTCAACGATGTCTTCGATTCCTTTGGCGCCGAGTTTGACCGGCACGCCCATAAAAATATCTGAGATCCCATACTCGCCTTCCAGATAGGCGGCGCAGGGAAGAATCTTTTTTTTGTCTTTTAAGATCGCTTCTGCCATTTCTGCGGCTGCCGAAGCAGGGGCATAAAAGGCGCTGCCGGTTTTTAAAAGGCCAACGATTTCGCCTCCGCCTTTACGTGTTCGATCAACTAAGGCCTCAATCCTATCCTTTGCCATCAGTTCAGTGATAGGTATGCCGGCAACTGTTGAAAACCTTGGCAAAGGTACCATGGTGTCGCCGTGGCCGCCTAAAACAAAGGCATGGGTATTTTCAACGGAGACATTAAGTTCCATTGCAATAAAGGTTCTAAACCGGGCTGAATCCAAGACGCCTGCCATTCCAATAACGTGGTGCTTTGGAAAACTGCTGGTTTCCATGGCTACATGGCACATGGCATCCAGGGGATTGCTGACAATAATCAGGATGCTGTCCGGGGAATGCTTGGCTGCCTCTGCGGAAACTGATTTCATGATATTGGTGTTGGTTTTTAATAGATCATCCCTGCTCATTCCGGGTTTGCGGGGAATACCGGCAGTGATTATGACAATATCCGATCCGGCAGAGGCCTCATACCCGTTGCTGCCTTCAATGATCGCATCGTGTTTTTCAATCGGCGCAGCCTCGCGGAGATCTAAGGCTTTTCCCTGGGGAAGGCCTTCGGCGATATCGACTAGGACTACATCGCAAAGCTCCTTTTCAGCAAGCCGTTGGGCTGTTGTTGCTCCCACATTTCCTGCTCCGATAACCGTTACTTTTTTATTCATGCTTGTCTCCTCTTTATAAAATTTTGAATAGAAGATGTGTATAGACACTTAAGACCTAATAGCTAAATACGCTATGGATAATGAGGGTTTGTGTCAATAAAAAATTCAGACGCTGGAAGCTCATATCTTTCCTAATTTATTCCGTTTTGGTTTTAAAAACTTGACAATAAACGGTGTTACGGATAATTAATTGACTTACTTTTTATCGCACAAGTGATTTACTGGTTGCGCACAAACAGTTTTTTAAAATAATATTTTACCTAAATTGAAACCCTCAATTTAGGCTTTATAGAAGCTGTCAAAAGTAAGCCTTTTTTAAATGCTCTGAATTGAAATGTCGACAGATAAAGAATTTTCTTGAGAAACAGTTCAATTACGGCTATCATAATTAAACATTATTTAGTATTTAAGCAGTTTTTGGTATTTTTATAGGATGATGGATTTAATCGCCTGGCGATACATATACGTGAAAAATTCTTATTCTTTATAGCTATATGGGGAATTCTCTGATCGATAGATATTACGGTTCGAGGCGAAAATGAGGTTTGATGAAAAGATTAAGTCTTTGGTGAAAGAAGCTGAATTATACAGATCCCAAGGGCTTTTAAACGAAGCGCTGGACACATATAAAAAAATGCAGGTGTTGATTGAATCCACCCAAAACGTTAAGAACAAAGAAACCCTGTTAAAAAAAATTTCAAATAAAGTCGATGCGCTTTATCATCAAATGGAGGAAGAGCTCTCTGATATCAAACCGCCAGAGGTTTCCAAAGATGAACAAGATGCTATCGAAAACTTGATTCCGAAAGATGATCCTGAAGCTAAGGGCTCTCCTGAAATGGCCGCCGCCCTTTCTCTGGCTAAAACAGGTCAGTTTGATCAGGCGATAGAGAAATTTACTCAACTGCTTTCGCAAGACTCTTTGAGGTTTGATGCGGCTAAAAATATTGTTTGGTGCTGGATTCAGCAGAAGGAGGTCGAAAAAGCCTTAGGCCGGGTGAAGCAATGGATGGTAGGCAATGTTTTGTCGCTGGATGAGGTTAATGGGGTTCGGGCATACTTCGAGGCGCTAGTCAAAGAACTAGGGCTGGATGCCCAGATCTCAACTGTTAACATCCAAAAAAAACTCGAACCGGAATCCGAGGTTGAAGATCAAGACATTTTAGATATTAATTCCACTCGGTTTAAATTGCTGCGTGGTTCAAGGAAGGGGGAGGAGGTTGAACTGGAGATTAGCTTTCAGGCGGGCAAATATTTAAAAATGCTTGTCCCCAAAAGAGACCGGCAGCTTATTGAAAGCGTCAATGTCGGTGACCGCTTCAACGGGATGCAGTTTTATTCCCCAATGGCCATTTTTTCGGGTACCGGTTATGTCTCCTCCAAAGTAACAATAAGTGCGGGGCCCAAAAAAGGGGATTACAGCCTGGAAATAAAGATATTAAATATTCAAACGTAACAATCTCGTAAAGGATTTATACCAAACCATTCAATATGGCAGGTACAGGTGAATTTTGATAATTCGGCTCTCAAACGGGTGAGACAGGGATCTTGTTATGGCAGTTCTTAATGCAAAAAACCGTGAAATTCAGTGTAAAATAGTTTATTATGGGCCGGGTAGAAGTGGTAAGACAACTAATCTGGAGTTTATTCATAAAAACTATACCAAGCAAGTTGCCGGCAAGATGATCTCTATTGATACGCATGGGGATCGAACGCTGTTTTTTGATTTTTTACCGCTCGGCCTGGGAAAAATAAAGGGTTGTGATATAAAAGCACAATTGTATACGGTCCCCGGACAGGTTCAATATCGCTCCACAAGAGAATTGGTTTTAAAAGGAGTTGACGGCATTGTATTTGTTGCGGATTCTCTTAAAGTGCGAAGAGAAAAAAACATGTTGTCTCTTAAGGATATGCATGAGAATCTAAAAAAAATTGGAATCGATATTAGAAAAATCCCATTGGTTTTTCAATATAACAAGCGCGATTTGGAAAAGCAGGGTTTTCCATTGATGCCGTTTGAAAAAATGGATCACGAACTGAACCGGCAGTTGAGGGTGCCAAGCTTCAACGCGAGTGCATTAACCGGCGAAAGCGTAGGAAAAACGCTGTCAGGGATTATGAAATTAACGCTTCAGAATCTTCAAAAAGAATTTCAATGGGCGCAAAATAGATAGATGATGGAATTATGACCGATTTAAAAGGAAATCTTCAATTCATCGGTTTAGGCGAATTGCTACAACTGTTGGGTGGCAACTTAAGTACCGGAAGGATAAATCTCATCAGTCCCCATCTGGATTATCCGGGAAATATCTATCTTATTGATGGCAATCCGGTGAATGCAGAGGCCGGCAACTTTAAAGGTCTTGAAGCCATTAATCGTCTTTTTGGATGGATAGACGCAGATTATGAATTTATCAAGGAATCGGTGAACTGTGAGCGGTTGATAAAAAAAAGCCGCATGGAGATCATTCTGGATGCCCTGCGAATGGTCGATGATGGGGAAATTCCGATACTCCCTGAGGCTAAAGACAAAGAAAAATATGATTCCGATTCGGATGAAGATTCAAATATACCGATTATAAAAGGTCCGTTGGTCGATTATATATATGTTGTGGATGAGGAGGAGTTTTCCGCAGGAAAAGAAATCGTTAATCAGGAAAAATTCGGCAACTGGTTCTGGGTTATCCTGGAGGGAAAAGCTGATGTCATCCGATTAATGCCCGATGGCAAGGTACCGATTAGCCGATTGTCTGACGGCGCGTTCATCGGAAGCATCGGTTCATTCATGCGTAAAGGAAGCTTGCAACGGAGCGCCACTGTTGTTGCAGTCACCAATGTTCAGCTTGGTGTAATGGATTATGATCTTTTATTTAAGCAATATTCAGAATTAACTCCAATGTTTCAGGTCATATTGGCGTCTTTTGATAATCGTTTGAGACAGATAACCACCAATTGCGCAAAAGCGTTGCTGCATGGACTCTCAGCTGAAGAATACCGGCCCGATAACCTAACGCCTTTCGAGCAGAAGAATGATGAGGATGCCGCATATCAGATACAAAACGGTCAGGCTGTCGTCGTTCGTCGGATAAACAATGGGTTCATCAAACTATGTGAACTTGAGACTAATGATGTTGTCGGGCATATTCCTTTTCTGAATACCTGTCATGAACCGCATTCAGCAACCGTATACGTATCTTCGGATTTTGAATTCAAGCCCATTGATCTGAAATCGGTACGAAAAGAGTATAATCAGATGTCTCAGACATTTAAAAATGTTATACAGCATACCACCACGTCGATATCCGTCACCACAGGAAGATTGTTCGATACCATTAAGGGCGGAAAAGGCGGGTACAAAGAAAGAGAAGTTTGATAATCCTTTTTTAATATAATGGGTTAAGGACTTCGTAAAAAGTCAATTTAAAAAATAGGCGGAGAGGTTTTCACATGACAGAAAACAAAAGACGACATGAGCGATATGATTCCCTTAATCTGTTATCCTATGTATGCATTGATTCTGATGGTAAGGAATGGACACAGGGAATGGGCCGGACATTAGATATAAGCGAAACCGGTCTACGATTAGAGACTCATGAACCGATTGACACAAAGTACGTGCTTCTTCTTTCGGTTGGAATCGAAAACGATCTTGTCGATATCCGGGGAAAAGTGGTGTACTGCAATCGTGGCGACGAAAAAAAGTTCGAATGTGGTATCGAATTTCTTGAAGTGCCTCCTGATGCCTACGCCGTATTGAAACGATATATAAGTGAATTCAACAAGCAATATGGATAATCACTGATATCCATTTCATGCGGATAAATTGGACTGGAAAGTAAATGTCGAAACATATGGGACAGGCCTTATTTAAAACAGAAATACCTGTTTTAAAGCTGGTGAAGCAGGGCAAGGTTAGGGATATCTATGATTTGGGTGATCAGTTGCTACTGGTAGCCACTGATCGAATTTCTGCGTTTGATGTGGTCATGGAAAATCCCGTGCCGGATAAGGGGAAAATTTTGACCCGGATTTCTCTTTTTTGGTTTAATATCATGGAACCCCTTATAGATAACCATGTCATTACCGGCGATGTTGGTAATTATCCCGAACAGTGCAGTCCTTACAGAGATGTTCTCGAGAACCGAAGCATGCTGGTCAAAAAGGCTCGTCCTTTGCCGGTGGAATGTGTGGTAAGAGGCTATATTTCAGGCTCCGGGTGGAAAACTTATCAAGAAACCGGTGAGGTTTGCGGCATTAAGCTTACCCCAGGGCTCAGGGAATCCGATCCTTTACCGGAGCCCATTTTTACGCCATCCACCAAAGCTGATTCCGGCGAGCATGATATCAATATTACATTTGAAGAAGTAGTCAATCTGATCGGCCGGGAAACTGCTGATCAAATCAAAGAATTAAGCCTTGCCATTTATCAGAAAGGGGCAGCCATAGCGGCTGGAAAAGATATTATCATTGCTGACACAAAGTTTGAGTTCGGCTTTGATGGTGATCAACTGATTCTAATTGATGAAGTCCTGACTCCGGATTCCTCCAGGTTCTGGCCAAAGGCGACCTATCAGCCCGGCGGTCCGCAGCCGAGCTATGACAAGCAATACTTGAGGGACTACCTGCTTTCCCTTGACTGGGATAAAACCCCGCCTGCTCCGCCTTTGCCGGGAAAAGTGATCAATAACACACGACAAAAATATATGGATGCCCTCAATTCACTCGTCGGCAGTGAACATGGTTTATAAAAACAAGTCGGTCCAGTTATGCTTGATTGATCAGAAGGACCTGACATACCAAATTTCAACATTAAAGCCGGTTGACTGTATCTCCCAATCCGTAAGTCAAATCGGTTTAATCAATCCTCCCATTCTATCCCCAGTAGGGAATTCAGGATATCGAATTGTCAGCGGGTTCCGCCGGATAGCGGCATGTAAAAAGATAGGCTGGTCTGAATTAAGCGCCCGAATCCTTCCTTCTGATATGGAGCAGATAAATATTTTAGGGCTTGCGATTGCAGACAATGTCCAACACCGCGAGCTCAATTTGATTGAACAGGCAGTGGCGATTGAGAAACTGGGACTGTACTTGGATGATGATACAGACATAATCAGTTATGGGAAAAAGATAGGCCTTCAGCTGAACCGGCAGTTCATTAACCGGCTGCGCCGTTTAAACAAACTATCAGATTCAATTAAGGATCGCGTCATATCAGATACGATTCCCTTGACTATCGCGCTTGAACTCGACAAGCTGGATACGGCCTCGGCGGAAGAGGTGGCGTTATTTTTTGATGAACTCCGGCCCACTCTGAACCAGCAGAAGGAAATTTTGCTGCTGGTCAAAGAACTTGCCCGCGTTGAAGATCGATCCATAAGCGATTTGATAAAAACAGGCTCAATAGGGGCGATCCGGGGTGATATGGATCTTGATCGTTCGCAGAAACTTAAGCGTATCCGTGCATTATTGAAAAAACGCCGATATCCGGCGATCCATCATTTTGAAGCACTTTTTGACAGAAACCTCAAAGCATTAGAGCTGCCCCGTGATATCGATTTTTCTCCTCCTGCCAACTTTGAAGGCAACAGATTTTCAATGACGATTTTTTTTCATTCCCTGGCGGAATTTAAAACCCATGTGGGAACCCTTATCCGTTTGGCCGACGCCCCCCATTTTATCGAGATTCTAAAAAAGCAAATTGACAATCAAGAAACTCTATATTGACAAGGAAATCGCGGAATATCCGCTTTCTCTGGAAATCAAGCAGCGGCTCTCTATTCCAGCGGAAACGGTTGATTCTCCTGAATCCATATTTAAGTCCATTTCTGCCCTACCCGATCCGGTAGGTGCCGGCAAAAAGGTGCTTTTTATAACCCGAAACAAAGGGGCATTTGTCCGTCCTTGTCCTGGGACCCGTTATTATACCTGCTGTGGCTATATGATTCTTCATATCGGCACATTTTGTTTAATGGACTGCACTTATTGCATCCTGCAATCCTATTTTCATCCGCCTTTGCTTCAGTATTATGTCAATCAGGAAGCCATGATGGCAGCGCTGGATGATGTCTTTACACGGACTCGGATTCGCCGCATCGGCACTGGTGAGTTTACCGACAGTTTGATATGGGAAACCATTGATCCGATCTCGGCAAAACTGATACAAAAATTTGCCGGTCAGTCGCAAGCTGTGCTCGAATTGAAAACCAAGACGATAAATATCGATCATTTATTATCTTTGCCGCACAACAGGAAAACGATTATGGCATGGTCTTTAAATACGAAAAATATTATCCGCAGTCAGGAGGGTGGGGCAGCCAGCCTTAATGCCCGTCTTGATGCGGCAACCCGCTGCCAAACGTACAATTATCCACTGGCATTTCATTTTGACCCATTGATAGTTTATCCTGGCTGCATAGAAGAATATTACGATGTTATTGACCAGCTTTTTGATCGTATCAACCCGGACAATATTGTCTGGATCAGTCTGGGCAGCTTTCGGTTTATGCCGGATTTGAAAACAATTATTGAGCATCGGTTTCCCGACTCTAAAATTATTTATGGCGAGTTTATCAAAGGACTGGATGGAAAAATGCGATATTTCAAACCGCTAAGACTCTCCCTGTATAAAAAAATAATTGATTACATAAAATATCGGGCACCGGGCGTGTGTGTTTATTTTTGTATGGAAGACGATGAAATATGGAAACATACAATGGGTTTTCTCCCATCCGAGTACGGCGGTTTGCCCGCTATACTGGATAATGCGGCAATCCGACATTGCGGCTTGAGAACCTGTAGTGATTAACCAAGTCTATCCTGCAGAATGGTATTAAAAAGTTTTTTTTACGATCCCGTCAATTTTAATACATTTGACTTTTTTGGGCGATTAAACTAAAAATTAAAGAATCAATTTCTACCTTGAAGAACTAAAAAATGCGTTCATTCCATTAGGAGAAAATCATGAAAAAGCATCGATTGGTTCAATTTTATCTCTGTCTTTTCCTCATTTTATCCTTTTTACAGGTGCAGCCGGTTCTTTCGCAGGCCTCTTTGCCATCACCGGATGCTGTTATAAAAATCCCCCAGATTGATAGAATACTGGCTATAATCGATCAGTTTCCAGAAGTCATCCCTAATAAGGGCCAACCCTCTCCATCCGTTTTTCTAAAAGATATGTTCAAAGGAACCGATTGGATTGATTCCAATCGGGCGATAGTAATTGGGGCTTTTCTAAAGAAGAACTCTAATGAACCCCCAGATGCTGCGGCATTAATCCCTTTTTGCCGTCCCAACGATGAATTTTTAAAATATTATAATGCAGTTGCAGGCAATAATTACTATATTATCAAGCTTCCACCGGGGCAGGGGGGGATGGTTTCGGATCGTATGGAAAAATCCCTGGTGGCCGCGTCCCTCAACCCCCCAGAAGAACTGGTTTTATTAGATTTGTCAGCCAGCCAATTGATCAAAAAGGCGGACCCGCAGATTCAAAGTATGCTTCAGTCACTGGAACAAAAAATGCCGACTGAGGCGGCTGATACCGGAATGTCCCCAAAACAGGTCAAACAAATGCTGACCAGTTTGATTGAAACGGGAAAACAGCTGGAAACGGTTTCTTTGGGCTTGGATATGACTGAGCAGGAGATCGCATTTTTTTGCAACGCCAAAGCATTTGTCGACTCTGGGATGGCTGAGGTTTTTGATGTCGAAAAGGGGAAAGACCCTTTGATCCTGGCAGACTATCAGCCGGCCTATCAAATGAATTTTCGGTCTATGCCCTATGACATTGACTCTGTGATGGATTTTTTCGATAAAAATTTTGGCCCTGTATATGATCAAATGGGTCTGGATTTTGGCAAATTAAAAGAGATTACCAAATATTTTAGCGGAGAAATGGCCGGCGGCGCTTCATTCAGTAAAAACGGGTTGGACTTGGAGGTCATTGCGGTTTTTAATGACCCCCGCGAATTGCCGGAAAACTACCTTGAATCGGTTTATTTGCCATGGGTTATGAACTACGGCAAAACAATGGCGGAATTTGTCAGCCAACAATCCCCCGGGGTTCAGGTTGAAAATCTTTTTGAATTGCTGCCTCCCTCAACTGTTGGTGGACAATCGGTGGTTGGTTTAAAAGGAAAAATGCCGGTAGATATGCAGGATGATCAAACAGCCCTGGAGTTCCAGCTACGCATGACCCGAATGAATGCCATGCTTTTAACTGCTTCAGATGACCAGCGGCTTGAAAGGCTTATTCAAAAAGCCAAAAACTTAAAGAAAGCCCCGGCAAGCGGACCTTTTATGCAAATGGATATTGATTTGTCAGCCTACTTGGATGCTATTAATGAGTTCATGCCCAGACATGTGCAAATCAGAAAAAATGAAATTCCTGAACTCGGAAATCTAATTTATACCCTTGATATGACCGACGGCATGTTGAAAACCAGGTATTCGATGAAGCGAGACGCTATCAAAGAAATAGCAGGTTATTTTAAGAAATTAAGCGTCCAGACGGCGCAAGACGAAGGCGCTTATTCGCATAGGAAACTGGGTAAAGCGCAGGAAGAAAACTACCAAGCCCGAAAAGCAAAAGCCCCATTGGACAAAGACAACCCGCAGTATTGGCTGAATAAGGGGCAACTTTTTGCGACTTACGGCAACGAACGCCAAGCCATTGAATATTACCACAAAGCTATCGAATTAGATCCCAATAATGGTAGGGCCTATTTTCATCTCGGTGTTTGCTACGGCGATGCCGGTCAATATGGACAGGCGTTGAACGCCATTAATCGTGCCATTTCACTGGAACCGGAAGACGGAGATTATTACTATGCCCGCGGATGGATATACTTACGTGCCGGCGATAAAGAGAAAGCCAAGAAAGATATGCAGCGCGCAGCTCATCTCGGCAATATAGACGCGAAAAGATATTTGGAGTCAATCGGCAAACGCTGATCGAATCAGGCTTGGTCGATTCTTGTTCGTTTATTCAGTCTTTAAAAGCCCTGGCCCTTTGGGCCAGGTCGGAAATAGATGGCTCTGCCTTTGTATGTGCGTCTAAAATCACAAACTCCAAGCACCAAATTTCAAACAAATCTCAAATTTCAATATTT
>JAGYOX010000038.1 GCA_018399235.1 Desulfobacterales bacterium
AGGAATTGACGAATGCGCTTTGTTTATCCGCCCTATATGGCTAACATTTTGATTTTTTTACCTAAAACCCAATACCCAATACCTAAAACCTAAAACCTAATACCTTGAAGTTACTTAGAAGAATCCATGGCGCCAAACCCTGAGCAGAATACTGAATGGCTGATTCTGGTCATTGACGACGAGGAGGATATCCGGGATATTCTACGGATGGTCCTGGAAGACGTTGGTTTCCGGGTGGCAATGGCGGCGGATGGAGAAGCCGGTCTCGGCCGCTGTAAAACCGACCCGCCCCACATTGTGATCACGGATATTCGAATGCCCGGAATTGACGGGATTGAGGTGCTGGAACGAATTAAAAGCCGGTATCCTGAGATCGAAGTAATTGTGATCACGGCCTTCAGCGACATGGACGTCGCAATCCGGGCGCTTCAGCTGGATGCCTCCGATTTTATTACAAAGCCCATCAATGAAGCCGCCCTTCATGTGGCATTGAACCGCGCAAAGGAACGATATACAGCCAAGAAGGAAATCAGGGAATATACGGCATTGCTGGAGCAGCAGAATGCACAAACGCTTCAGGAGCTTATTGACAGTCACGCGTTTCGGGATAAGCTGATCGAATATTCAATGGACGGCATTTTGGGCTGCGACGAGGGCGGAAGAATAATTATTATTAACCAAAGCCTGCAACGGATGCTGGGATATGGTCCGCAAACGGCGTTTGATAAACTGACCCTGGCGGATTTTTTTCCCTCGGGGAGCTATCAGACTTTTTTGAATGCGCTTGACAGTTCCGCCTATGGCGGTAAAAACCGGCTGTTTTTGTATGAAACTCAGCTTGTCACAAAGACAAACGATCTGGTCCCCATGCAGGTATCCGCCACCCGACTGTTTGATGGGGACAAAGATGCCGGGCTGGTCTGTTTTTTTCAGGATCTCAGGGAAATGCGGCGGCTTGAGCAGGAACTGGCCGATCAGGGCCGGATCCTGCATCAAGACAAAATGATGTCACTGGGCCGTTTGGCCGCCAGCATCGTCCATGAAATCAACAATCCACTGGCCGGCATGTTGAATTATATGCGTCTGATGAAGCGGACGCTGGAGCGGGGTCCGCTTTCAGGGGAGGCGCAGAAACAGTTTCAGGAGTATCTCGCCCTCGTGGAAAGTGAAACCTACCGGTGTTCAAAAATCATTTCCAGCCTGCTTTCATTTTCGCGGACCTCGGAGACGGTATTCGAACACGTGGATATTCATGATTTGTTGAACCGTTGCCTGTTGATGAGCCGGCACAAATTGGAACTGCAGCATATTGCGTGCAATACCTCCATTGAATACGAAATACCCAAATTTTACGGGGATTTCAATCAGCTTCAGCAATGCGTCATCAATCTGATATTCAATGCCGCAGATGCCATGCCGGAGGGGGGAAAGCTGTGGCTGTCCGCGAAAAAAGCCGGAACAGGCGACAGGGTGTTAATCGAAGTCCGGGATTCGGGGCCGGGAATTCCGGAATCTGATCTGCCCCGCCTGTTTGAACCGTTTTTTTCAACCAAGGCGGACGGATACGGGGTCGGCCTCGGGTTATCCACCGTATATGGTATCGTCAAGCTTCATGGCGGCAATATAACGGCCTCCAATGCGCCGGGCCAGGGAGCCTGTTTTGTTATCGAGTTGCCGGTGTCGGAGAACCATTAATATTGTAATTTGGAATTTAACCGTGAACCGTGAACCTTACACCTTATACCCTATACCTTAAACCGTTAAGTTACTTAGAAGTAACCACCCCGGCTGAGAGCCGGGACCGAGCCTTGCAATAACCTTTACGGTTGGATAAAGACCCTGAGAAGAAAAAGGTAAATAATAGGTGTCAGGTGTCAGGTATCAGGTGTCAGTTGTCGGGTGTCAGGAAATATTCGCCCTGTGAATACGATCGAACCAGAGTTTTTTGGATGCAAGCCTGAACACTGAATACTGAAACCTTAAATGTTACATCTTAAACCTTGTACCTTAAACCATGGACCGTGAGCCTGAAGTTACTTAGAATAAAAACCGACACCCAAAAAGTTGAGACAGTGGTATGTCACCATGGAAGGATTTTTTACGAAGCCATCATCATTGGTTTTATCCAACGAAAATAAATGTATACCTTCCAGCGGCCATTAAAAAAGGCAAAACTGGCAAAAGAATTGCAAGACAATATAGTAAACATGATTAAACTGATCGTGGCTTATAACGGTTCGGGATCTTTAAAGAGAGGGGTGTCGAGGTTAATTTACCGGGCTTTTTAAAGGGGGCCCCTCGCGTTTGGCGGTTTATGGGATTTTACCATTGGATTCGGGATCTGTACTTGACCATCCGCTATTTATACCATAGGCTTAGCAATACTATTATAACAAGGTGCGGGATGGGCTTTTTTGTAAGCGCAAGGATTTATAATTATTTCTCAGGACCTTTTCCACAGCATCCTGATCGGACAGTTCCCGTCCGCTCCGATGCTATCATCATCCTCTCTGCCAGGAGGATTCAATGGGCCTAAGAATCGGTTTCTACATCTGTCATTGCGGAATGAACATCGCGGCAAAAGTGCGGGTTGAAGAAGTCGCCGAATTTGTCAGACAATTAGAAAATGTGGCAGTCTCCCGGGACTACAAGTTTATGTGTTCGGATCCCGGCCAGGAACTCATTGAAAATGATATCCGGGAATACAAGTTAAACCGGGTGGTGGTAGCCTCCTGCTCCCCCCGTTTACATGAAAAAACCTTTCAGGGGGCCTGCCAGCGGGCGGGTTTGAATCCATATTATTTCCAGATGGCTTCGATGCGGGAACAGGTCTCCTGGGTAACCGAGGACCCGGATATTGCCACCCAGAAGGCAAAAACACTTGCGGCGGCAGCGGTTAGCCGGGTAAAATTTCATTATCCCCTGCAAACCCGTGAGGTTGCCGTCCATCCGGATATGATGGTGGTTGGCGGCGGTATTGCAGGGATGCAGGCTGCCCTTGACCTCGGTAATGCCGGACATAAAGTTTACCTGGTGGAAAAGGATACCACCATCGGCGGGCATATGCTGCAGTTTGACAAGACCTTTCCGACGCTTGACTGTGCGGCCTGTATCGGCACTCCCAAAATGGTGGAAGTGGCCCAGAACGAAAATATTGAGCTTCTGTCATATTCCGAAGTCCAGGAGGTCGATGGATACATCGGCAATTACACGGTGACCGTACGCCGCAAGCCCAGATATATCGTCGAAGGGGTTTGCACGGGTTGCGGGGAGTGCATGAGCGTCTGTCCGGTTTCCATGCCGAGCCAATGGGATGAGGGGCTTTCTCAGCGCAAAGCCATCTATCGCTCATTTCCGCAGGCGGTACCGATTACCTATGTGATTGACAAGATGGACCGTCCGCCCTGCACCATCAGCTGCCCGGCGGGCGTCAATGTCCAGGGCTATGTCCAGTTGATCGGGCAGGGCAAATACCGGGAAGCCGTAGAGTTGATTATGGAGCGGCTGCCGCTGCCCGGCGTATTGGGGCGGGTCTGCCCGCATCCCTGCGAGGCGTCATGCCGACGGGCGGAGGTCGACAGTCCGGTTTCCATACGGGAACTCAAGCGGTTTGCCGTTGATCAGGTGGATTTCTCTGAACTGCCCATACCGGAAATCAGGGATCGGTCTGAAAAAATAGCGGTAATCGGTTCCGGCCCGGCAGGGCTGACTGCTGCCTATTACTTGCGGTTAAAGGGATATCAGGTCACTATTTTTGAAGGCGAAGCGGTGCTGGGCGGCATGCTTCGTTTGGGTATCCCCGACTATCGGCTGCCCCCTACCGTTCTGGACCGGGAGATCGACTGCCTCCTGAAAACCGGGATTCAAACCCGCTACGGTGCCTGGCTGGGTAAAGACATTACTTTTGCCGGCCTCAAGGAGGAAGGATTTTCCGCCGTGTTTATGGGTACCGGCGCCCATTTCCCTCTAAACATGGGAATTCCGGGAGAAGATATCGGCACAGGCGTCATGGATGCAACAGAATTTCTCCGCCGGGTCAACCTGGGCAAAGCGCCGGAGACAGGTAAATCAGTGGTAATTATCGGCGGCGGCAACGTAGCCGTCGATGCCGCCCGCTCAGCCAGGCGCCTGGGGGCGGAAACGGTTACCGTCGTATATAGGCGGTCCCGACAGGAGATGCCGGCCTATGACGAAGAGATTAATGATGCAGAAGCAGAGGGTGTTCATATATCCTATCTGACCGCTCCGGTTCGGATTATTGGCGGAAATGGCCGGGTGACGGCATTTGAATGCATTCAGACGGAACTGGGGCCCCCGGATCAAAGCGGGCGTCGCCGGCCGCTTCCCGTCGAAGGCTCCGAATTTGAAATACCATGCGATCTGGTCATTCCGGCAATTGGCCAAGTAACCGGCCTATCCCATCAGCTCGGGGATTCCGAACTTGAGATATCCCGGCGGGGTACCATCATTGTTCATCCCAAAACCCTGCAGACATCCATACCCTATGTATTTGCCGGTGGGGATGCGGTTACGGGGCCGGCCTCTGTCATTGAAGCGGTCGCCGAGGCCCATCGGGCGGTAAAAGCCATTGATCAATATATCAATGGCAATGACCTGGCTGCGTATGCGGATAGCCTTTCGGAAGCGACCGCCCCGGGGACAGAATGGATGCCAGTATCAGAGGACACGGTGCCGGTCCCAAGAAGCGAGCCCGGCCATCTTGAGACCGCAGGTCGCATAAATTCATTCGAAGAAGTCAACACCGGACTCCTTGAGGCTGAGGCACAAAAGGAGGCCGGCCGGTGTTTGAACTGCGGCGGATGCTGTGAGTGCATGCAGTGTGTGAAGACCTGCCAGGCAAACGCTATCAATCATCAGATGAAGGAGGAGATCCGGGATATAAAGGTCGGCAGCATTATTATCGCAACGGGTTATGACCTTATGGATCCCAGCCCGATGAAACAATATGGGTATGGTAAATACCCGAATGTTTATACCGGTCTGGAGTTTGAACGGCTTACCAATGCCACAGGACCCACCGGCGGCGAGATTCTTATTCGTGATGGGGCCGGTGAGTTCACCCGGCCGCCGGAGAGTGTTGCCATTCTTCACTGTATCGGTAGCCGGGATGTCAACTACCACGAATACTGCTCCCGTGTTTGCTGTATGTATGCCTTGAAATTTGCCCATCTGATAAAAGACAAGGTGGGTCATGGCACCAAGGTTTATGACTTTTATATCGACCAGCGGTGTTTTGGTAAAGGCTACGAGGAGTTTTATCGCCGGTGCCAGGAGGAAGGCACCCTGTTTATTAGAGGCAAAGTCGCTGAAATTACCGATGAGGCGATAATGCCCGAGGAGTCGGGAAAGCTGGTTGCTGTTGCCGAGGATACGCTGATCGGCCGTCTTGTCCGTGTGCCCGTGGATATGGTGATTCTCTGTGCAGCCATAGAAGCCAGACCGGATGCTTTGCAGGTTGGACGGACATTTGGGGTAAGCGTGGGCGCTGACGGGTTTTTTCTGGAAGAGCATCCCAAGCTGGGGCCGCTGAATACGGCGACCGGCGGCGTATTTATCGCCGGCGCTTGCCAGGGGCCTAAGGATATTACCGATAGCGTCGCCCAGGCTTCCGGGGCGGCCGCCAAAGCGCTTTCCCTTGCTACAAGGGGTAAAGTCCAGATTCCCTCGGCCATTTCCTGGATTGACCCTGATCTGTGCGCCGGCTGCCAGATGTGTCTAGAGATTTGCCCCTATACAGCCATTGAATTTGATAGCCGGCGAAAGATTTCGGTGGTTAATGAGGCGGTTTGCAAAGGCTGTGGAAGCTGTGCGGCGATCTGCCCCAGCGGGGCGGCCCAGATTAGGCATTTCAAGGAAAAGCAGGTTATGTCAGAGCTTGATGGGCTGTTTAACGCTATTTATGCCGTAGGTCAGTGACTTTATAAAACTCGGTTGAGGAGGTTACATGGAAGAAGAATTCGAGCCCACCATTATTGCATTTGTCTGCAACTGGTGTACTTATACCGCAGCTGACCTGGCAGGCACATCAAGATTGATCTATCCGCCAAACGTCCGGCTGATCCGGGTCATGTGTACCGGTATGGTGGATCCCAAGTATATCATCAAGGCGCTTTTGGACGGGGCGGATGCGGTTCTGGTCAGCGGCTGCCATCCAGGGGATTGCCATTACATTAACGGTAATCTAAAGGCCCGGCGACGCATGAGGTTGTTAAAAGAGATTCTGTCCGGTTTCGGTATTGAACCCGAAAGGTTGCGGCTGACATGGATCGGGGCCAGTGACGGCATAGAATTTGCGAATACGATCAAGGAGATGGTGGCGCAGGTAAAGAAGATCGGACCGAATTCGTGCAAATATCAAATGGTGATTTAGTATGTGGATAATTATGGAGTGGATGAATGACTGATTGGTACAAGATCGATAGGCAGGGAGATGATCTGCTCACGGATATCCGTCAATTTTTAAAATCGGTGCTTGAGTTGGACTCAATCAGGGCCCTGCTGGTGCCCAGCCGGCTTCCCATGAAAAATAACGTGATGCCGGCCCTGATATCCCGCCCGGAGCTTTTGGATGAAGCCGATCCCTTGGCGCCCGCCTTTGCCGTCAATTCAGCCAAGAACTTATCCCGGTTGACCCGCAAGGGGCTGGATGCAAATATTGCGGCAGTGCTTCGTCCATGTGAGATACGCGCCCATGTGGAGCTGGTCAAGCTGCATCAGAGCGCCAGTGAACCGGTTGTTATCATCGGCTTGGACTGTCTGGGGGCATTCTCCAACCGTTCCTATCAGGCCTTTATCCAAGAAAATGAAGGGGCGGCAAGCGAGGCTTTCTGTAAAGCCAGGCTTGCGGGTGCCGAACCTTCAAATACGGTGGAAATCAGCTCGGCCTGTCAGATGTGCGAGCAACCGATCCCTGAGGGGGCGGATATTACCCTCGCGCTCTACGGGGTAAAACTGGATGAGGGACTTTTTTTGCAGGCCCGTACAGAGCGGGGCAGAGAGATCCTGGATAAAATCGGCGCCAAGGGCGCAAAAGCCCCGGAGGAACGGGACCAGGTTCTGAAACAGTTAATTAAGGACCGAACTGAAAGACGGGATCAGGTGTTTGAGGAAACCGCTTCTGCAGTCAATACGATTAAAAAATTATCCGAGTATCTCGCCGGGTGCGTCAACTGTTATAACTGCCGGGTGGCCTGTCCGGCTTGCTATTGCCGGGAGTGTGTTTTTACCACGGATGTGTTTGACCATGAACCCCTGCAGTACCTGCAGTGGACCGAGCGCAAGGGCGTGCTCAAGATGCCGACGGACACGGTTTTTTATCACATTACCCGGCTCGTGCACATGAGCACGGCCTGCGTGGGATGCGGACAGTGTTCCAATGCCTGTCCAAATGACATCCCTCTGACGGAACTTTTCCGAACGGTGGCACACCGCACGCAGGCTGCATTTGATTACCAGGCCGGCCGGAGCCAGGATGAGCCGCCGCCGCTTTTGGTTTTCAAAGAAGAGGAGTTCTCTGAAATTGTCGGAGTAGGGTCATGACGGAGGCGTTTTAATGGCAAGAAAATCCGGCTCAGCATTAGTCATCGGCGCTGGCATCAGCGGCATCCGCTCGGCGATTGATCTTGCCGAGACCGGTTACCATGTATTTTTGGTGGACAAAGCCCCGCATATCGGGGGCATACTCGAGCAGCTAGATCACCAGTTCCCCACCAACCGCTGCGGGATGTGTAAACTGCTGCCGGCGGTGGAGCCGGATCAGGCCAGCCAGCAATGCTTGAGGCGCGGGCTTTTTCATGACAATATCGAAATCCTTACAGCCGCTGAGATAACTGATATTTCGGGCGAGGCGGGCAGCTTTTGCGCCACTCTGCATCAGCATCCCACTTTGGTGGATCCGAACCGGTGCATGGGTTGCGGTGAATGCGCTGAGGCCTGTCCGGTTGAAGTCAAGGATATATTTAATGCGGGACTGTCAACCAGAAAGGCCATATACCGGCCGGCGCCGCAGTCACTGCCCGGCACTTATGTCATTGACCTGTCGGCATGCACGCATTGCGGCCAGTGCGTGCCGGTTTGCCCTACCGGCGCCATACGAATGGCAACAGCGGACCGGCAAAAGTTTAAGATTCTAGTGGTGGATGATGAACTGATCGTACGGGATTCTTTGCGGGCGCTTCTGGCGGATGAAGGGTTTTCCGTTGAGATGGCCGAGTCCGGGGAGGCCGCTCTGGAGAGGTTAACGTCCGATGCCTTTCACCTGATGCTTTTGGATATTAAAATGCCCGGCATGGAAGGCGTTGATGTGTTGAAGGCGGCCCTGGAGATTCAGCCGGAATTGCAGGTGGTAATGATGACCGCCTATGCAACCATCGAGACCGCGGTTGAGTCAATTAAGACGGGGGCTGCCGACTATTTGGTTAAGCCCTTTGAAGAAGCGTCCCTCCTTCCCCAGATCTATCGGTTTTATGAGGAAGGCGGCAACGGCGGGCAGCGCATTTTGGATGTCGGGGCCGTAATAATTGCCGCCGGCTGCCGGTACTTTGACCCGGCAGAAGGTAAGGATGTTTTCGGCTACGGGATATATCCGGATGTTGTTACCCACCTGGAGTTTGAACGGCTGATCAGCGGCACTGGTCCTTTCGGGGGCCGGTTGGTGAAGCCGTCGGACGGCAGGCCCGTGCAGAAAATCGCCTGGATTCAGTGCGTTGGCTCAAGAGACTTGCAGACGGATTCGGATTTCTGCTCAAGCATCTGTTGCATGTCGGCTGTCAAGGAGGCCATGCTGGCCCGGGCAATAAGCGGGGGACAGGTGGAAACCGTGATTTTCTACATGGATATGCGGGTATTTGAAAAACCGTTCCAGCAATATCTGGATGACGCGAAACGCTCGGGCGTTCAGTGTCAACGATGCCGGGTTCATTCCGTTTCAGCTTCAGAGGACAAAGCGCGTTTGACCATTAGATACGTGGATACGGACGGCGCTCATGAGGCCTTGTTTGATCTGGCGGTTTTGTCCGTCGGTCAACGGCCGGCGGAAAATGCCGAAAATTTTTCGGAAATGTTGGAACTGGAGTTAAACCCCTGGGGCTATCTCGCCCCACGGCCCTTTTCCCTCACAAGTACCGCTAAACCCGGGGTCTTCCTCGGCGGGGCGGTTGCCGGGTTAACCGATATCAATGATGCGGTGATACGGGCGGGAGCGGCGGCC
This sequence comes from Desulfobacterales bacterium, assembly GCA_018399235.1. GTDB lineage: Bacteria > Desulfobacterota > Desulfobacteria > Desulfobacterales > Desulfosalsimonadaceae > M55B175. The sequence goes on from JAGYOX010000038.1 coordinate 9,230, forward strand.
TGTGGTGCTTCTGAAGCCATACACAAAAGCGGCGGCAGCCTGGAAGCGGTCGAATCAGCAGATGACCAAGTCCGGGATATCAGCCGGGAAGAGCCGAATGTATTGGTTATTATATGTACTTGCAGTGACCGGCTCAAACCATTGATTGATATGGACGCCCTTCTTGACCGGATACAAGCGGATCCGTCGGTTTCCCAGTGTCTTCAGGTAGACGGCCTTTGCAGCCCCGACGGATGGGCGGAAATGCTGGAAGAATTGAAAGGCAAACCGGTTAACCGGGTTCTGCTGGCTACTTGTGCGGCGAACGCATATGCCCATAAGCGGCTCGAGGTCTCCGATGCCGCCGGACTCCCGGAAAAAGCGGTTCAGATAATAGATGTCTTTTTTTCAGGCTGGTTTGCCGGCGACGCCTCCGCAAAAGAGCAAACCCATTACAATACCGGCCATGTTGAACGCCGCTTGAAGTTTGCCATTGCAGGTCTGAAAGGGATTAATTTGATGCCGGCGGAAAAAATTGATGTTTATCAATCCGCGCTGGTCGTAGGCGGCGGAATCGCCGGTATGACGGCTGCTTTGGCTATTGCCGGTCACGGCTTCCGGGTGGAGCTGGTGGAAAAGACCGGTCAGCTTGGCGGCAACCTCAACTGGCTGAACCGGACAATTGATGGGGCGGATGTGGCCGAACTCCTACAAAGCACCATTTCCCGGGTAAATAACAATCCATTAATTAATGTGCATTTGAATTCAGCCGTCGCGGATATCCAGGGCGCGATCGGCCGGTTCCAAAGCACCATTGATGATGGGGAAAGTGCCCATATGGCGAGTCATGGGGTGACTATCCTGGCCACCGGCGGGGTCGAGGGGCCCACCGAAAGCTACGGATATGGCAGGAGCCCCGCCGTCATGACGCAGAAGGAGTTTGAAACCGGACGGGCCAACGGGCAGATTGATCCGGCGGCGCTTTCTTCAGTGGCCATGATCCAGTGCGTGGATTGCCGAGAGCCCCCCAGAAACTATTGCAGCCGCATATGCTGCCTGTCAGCTTTGAAACATGCCCTGTATTTGAAGGAACAAAACCCTGATATATCCGTATATATCCTTTACCGGGATATGATGACCTACGGGTTTTATGAAACCTATTATACCCAGGCCCGACGGAAGGGGATAACCTTTTTCCCGTATACCGTGGAAGCCAAACCCGAGGTTACGGTTCCTGAAGAAAACAGCAGCAGCGGCGCCCCTGCCGTCCGCATAACGACCACAGACCCGATAATCGGACGTAGCATTCAAATCGAGGCGGACCTCCTGGTCCTTGCCACCGGCATCACCCCCGTATTGCCTGGCGAATTGATGCCCAAGCTGGATGCCGAGGTTGACGCGCACGGCTTTTTCAAGGAGGCGGATTTTAAATGGCGGCCGGTGGAATCCCTGGCGGCAGGAGTTTTCGCATGCGGGCTCGCGCTATCACCACGCTCCATTGACGAGAGCATTGCTTCGGCGGAGGCTGCGGCCATGCGGGCGGTTCGGATGATCAGCTGTCAACACTTGACTGCGGGGAGAAAGATCGCCGTGGTTCGGCATAGCCTCTGCTCCGGTTGTCAACTATGTATGTCGGTTTGCCCTTATGGGGCCCGGGAAATCGATCCCGAATCCGGCCGGATTGAAGTGAATCCGCTGAAATGCCAGGGGTGCGGCGCATGCGCCGTCATTTGTCCGAATAGCGCGACTATCCTGGCCGAAGGGTCAGAGATGGAGATGTTCGAGATGATCGACGCCGCCCTGGGTTCTATTTGATCCGGGGATTTGTAGAAAAGGAGCCATAAATATCATGCCATCAGCGGAAATCAGCCTCACTATCAATACACAGGAAACGGAGGAGGACATTCTGGGGCCGCTCCAGGAGGAACTCTCCGCATGCATCCAGTGCGGCACGTGCACGGCTTCCTGTAGAAACGCCCAGTTAATGGATTTTACGCCCCGCAGGCTCTGGCGGCTCGTGCTTATGGGGCAGACCGAAGAGGTGTTTCACAGCAAAACCTTTGCCCTGTGCTCGGCCTGCTACTACTGTACATTAAGATGTCCCCGGGGGCTGCCGTTGACCGATGCCATGAATACCCTAAAGCAGCTGGGCGCCAAAAAGAATGTTGCCGAATACCGGCCGAATGCGCGATTTTATGGGAGCTTTTTGGAAAGCGTCCGCCGTCACGGCCGGATCAATGAAATGGAGTTCATGCGCCGGTATTTTATTCTAATGAAAAATCCGGCGATTCCGATTAAGTTTACGCCTTTGGGCATCCGCCTGCTTCGGAAGGGCAAAATTTCAATTTTTCCGGATAAAAGCAAAACCGAACGTCCGCTTGATCAATTTTTTCAGCGCGTGGAAGAATTGGAGAGGCAGCAATGAAGTATCTGTACTATCCGGGATGCTCGCTCGAAGGGACGGCCGTTGAATATAATATCTCCACACGAGCGCTTTTTGATGCCTTGGGCATTGAACTGGTTGAAATCAAGGACTGGACCTGCTGCGGAGCCTCAGCGGCCGAGGCGCAAAGCGAACTTTTGTCAATCGCCCTTCCGGCAAGAAATCTGGCTATCGCCGAATCCATGGAGGAGTCGATCGAGGATATTCTGGTTCCTTGCAGCGCCTGCTATCTTAATTTGAGGCGGGCGGCCGAGGAGACACGGAAGGATCCCGAACTGCTGGCGAAAGTCAACAAAGTGCTCGAACCCGAAGGTCTAGAACTAAAAGGGTTGAAGCGGGTCCGGCATCTTTTGGATGTCCTCTCATCTGATATCGGAGCCATAGGATTGGCCGAACATATCAATAAGACGATGGATCGGTATAGCGTTGCGCCCTATTATGGATGCCAGTGCCTGCGTCCCTATGTGGTGTTTGATGATCCGGAGGCCCCCACTTCCATGGAACCATTGATCCTGGCGACAGGGGCGAGGATCCAAGATTGGCATATGGCAACCAAGTGCTGCGGCGCCTCATTAATGAATATCAAGCCGGAGATCGCCCAGGAGATGGTTGCGTCCATCCTGTCCGGCGCCAGTGGGGCGGATGCCATTGTCACCGTTTGCCCCATGTGCCAGATGAACCTTGAAGGCTACCAAAACCAGATCTCCCGGTCCGCGCACAAGGACCTGCACTGCGCCATCCTCTACCTTCCCCAGTTTTTGGGCCTTGCCATGGGAATTGAATCCCGGGACCTGTCCCTGGAAATGAACCTGTCCAACCCATCCGCCTTTCTTTAATTCTCCGTTAGAGTAAATGTTAATTTTATCTGGGAATCTTGATGGTAAACGTCGAGCCTTTACCTTTTTTGGAGTCTACCCGGATTTCGCCGTTGTGCTCGGTGACCACCTTGTTGGCGATAAAAAGCCCGAGCCCGGTTCCCTGTTTCCCTTTTGATGAAAAGAAAAGGGTAAAGATATTCTTGAGGGTCTCCTCGTCCATGCCGATACCGTTGTCTTTTATTTCAAAGAGCGTTTGATCATTCTGCGTTTCGACCCTGAAGGTGATTTTCGGGCTTTTTTCTTTATCCGTCATACAGGCATCCATGGCGTTTTCAAGGATGTTGACCAGTGCGGAGCGAAGCATGGCCGGATCAACGGAAATTTCTCCCGAGGCTTTTTGAAAGTCCCGGTCAAACTTGATATGCTGCCAGTTCAGTTTGGCTGCCACCACCTCGGCCACGTCTTCTGCAAAATCCGCCACATTGACCGGCTGCTTCTTGAGTTCGCGTTTTTTCGCGTAGAACAACAAATCCAGTACCATATTCCGGATTCGTTCAGTCATGGATTTAACAACCTGGAGTCCTTCCCTGGCCTGTGAGGTATCGTCTTTTTCAAGGCCGGAATCCAGCATGTACATCCCGCCGTCAAGGCCGGTCAGCAGTCCTTTTAACCCATGAGAAACGGAGCCCACCATGAGGCCGAGCGAACTTAGGTGATCCTGCAGGTCGGTGAGCCGGTCAAAGGGCGTCGCCATGATCAATACCCGGTGAATTATGCCTTCGGCATTGCGAAGCGGTGAAGTCCATACCAGAACGGGATATTGGTGTCCCTGGACTGTGGTGAAATCCGATTTGGCTTCATGGGGTTGGCCGTCGCCGAACGTCGCAGCCGCGGGACATTGCTTGCAGGGTTCGTCTATCTGTTTGCAGATCTGATAGCAGCGCTTGGTCTCAAGCTCGCCGTTAAAATTTTCCTTAAACCACCGGTTGGCGGTGGTAAAATAGAACTGCCGGTTAAGGATGGCGATAAAGCAGGGCAGTTCATCAAAAACAGCAGTCTCGGAAAGTGCGGCCCGATCATTTCCGGCTGACAGTTGTTGGCCCGGAGAAGAAGAAAGCTCCCGGGATTTTTCGAGGATCATGCTTTCCAGGTTCTCCGTGTACCGCCGCATTTTTTCGCGAACCTCGATCCTTTCTCGGGCCTTTTTGAGCGCGGCCTCCATGGCATGGTCATTGATGGGTTTGGTAATAAAATCGGTGGCATCCTGCTGAAGGCTTTTAATGGCCACATCCATGTCCCCGTGGCCGGTGATCATGATCACCTCGGCATCCGGATTTTCATCTTTAATCCTTTCAAGCAGTTCTATGCCATCCATGCCGGGCATTTTAATGTCAGTCAAAACAATCGGGGGGTTGATCTCCCGGAATACCTCCAAAGCCGAGGCGCCGCTTTCAGCGGTGTAAACCGTATAGCCGGCATCTGTGAGCGTAATACTTAAAACCTCCCGAATATCCGGCTCATCATCAACGATTAAAATCGGTGGCTTCTTCATTTTCTTGCCTTACAGGAAATTTGAGAATAAATAGGGCGCCAGCCGGGCTTTCTCCTACGGAGATCTCGCCGCCGCAATCCCGTATGATGCCGTAGCTGATGGAAAGGCCGAGGCCAGTGCCTTTTCCCGCCTCCTTGGTGGTAAAAAACGGTTCAAAAATGCGGTCCGCAAGTTTCCGGGGGATGCCGGGTCCTGTGTCGCAAAATTCGATAATTACTGAATGGTCTTCGGCTCTGGCATGAATGTGAATTTTTTTGTCATCTTTTGTATATTCAGCACCCGCCCATTTCTCTTCAATCGCGTCCCTGGCATTGACAAACAGATTGATGAAAACCTGTTCAAGCCGGTCCGGGTCTCCCTTTATTAAGGGAAGATTCTCCTGGATATCCCATTCAACGGAAATTTCCCGGAGCTTTAACTGCTGTTGGAATATTTCATGGGCTTTTGTCATTACATTGCAGATGTCTACCGCTGTCAGCTGCAACTCTGATTTTCGGGCAATATCGCGCATGTGGTTGATAATTTTGGTGGCCCGGTCGATATTGCTGTCAATTTTTTCAAGCATGGATTCAAATACCTTATCAGCCAGCCAGGCACCCTGTTGCTGTTTTTTTATTAAAAAGCCGGAGGCGGTTTTGATGACCGAAAGCGGTTGATTCAATTCATGGGCAATGCCTGTGGCCATTTCGCCCAAGGTGGCCATTTTGCTTGCTTGGACCAGTTGCTGTTCGGTTTCAAGCCGCTTGGTGATATCGCTGGTGGTGAGCAGATAAACCTTGAATCCGGCGAATTCTGAAGGCGATACCCGGATATTGACATACAGCCGGTTTCCGTTTTTATCAAACTGTTTGGCTTTGTTAATCACCGGGGATGTAACAATCTGCTCCCTGTAATAATCAACTTCGTTTTCGTAGAAAAGATCCGTGAACGGCCGGCTGATCAATTCGGATTTTGCATACCCATAAACGTTTTCCACGCTTTCATTGCAATCGAGGATTTCCAGGGTGTTGTCATCCAGCACGAATACCGGATTGGGGATGTTGTTGAATATGGCATAGTATTTTGCTTCCGATGTTTTGAGTTGCTCTTCCAGGCGCTTTCGGGGCGTGATATCAAGGCACATCTCCATAGCGGCTATGACTTCGCCTTTATCATTGGTAATGGGGGTCGTGCGAACAATCCAGTGCTTGGTCTCACCGTATTTATCTATCCCCGACTCTTCGGCAAAATGTGGCTTGCCGTCTGCAAAGGTCTTTTCCACCGGACAGTATTCACATTTTTCCTGGCGGCCTTTGTAGGCGAAGAAGCAATAATCATTGTATTTCGGCTCAAAATGCTCGGCGAATTCCCGGTTGAACTGAGTCAAGTGGAAACTTCGATCCACCACGGTAATAAAGCAGGGCACCTGCTCGAACAGTTTCTGGTATTCCTGTTTTTGCTTATTCAACTCCTCCTGCTTTCTACCGATTCCATCCGCCATTTGATTGATCGCCTGGCCAAGCCGTCCCATTTCATCTGATTGATTGATGTGGACCTTGGCATAGTAATCCCCTTTTGAGATCAGCCTTGTGCCCTCTATCAGTTTTTGGATCGGCTGGTTCACAAAGCGCAGGACAAGTAGCCAGAGAATGAGGGAGATCGCCAAAAACAGGGCGATGGTAAAGCCGATGGTGTATTCCTCCAGCATGCTGATGAATTTATCCGTATTTTCAAGGGATACAACCACATCCAAAACCCCTAGCACGGTCTGATCTTCACGATGGAAATGGCACCCTGCTGTCGTGCAATCCCTTTCATTTCTGATTGGACTGACGATTCCCATCATGCGGGGGCCATCCGTGTTTTTGAGCATACGCGTGCGCTGGGTGAGTTGCAGGTGCTGCTGCGGCGCATCGGTTCGATGGCAGATTCGGCAGGCCGCATCGGTAATCTCGGTTTTCCGGTTGATTTCTCCGGATTTGCTTGAGAACTTGATTTCTCCTTTCTTGTTGTAAATCCGGATGGCCTTTATTTCTTTTTGTTGAGCGATATTGTTTATGATCTGGGTAATATCCGGCCGGGAGTTAAGCATCATGGCGTATCGGGTGCCAAGCTTAATCGTTGTGCTCAAGCGGTCTATATTTTTTGTCACGTTATGGGTTAGTTTGTCCCGCTGATGATGGATGTTAAACACGGTCCAGGCAGTCAGGGAGAGGGCAAGGACGATGCCGACCGAGACAATCAACTTCGTTGCCAGTCGTTCTTTTAGGGTGTTGAAAAGTTTACCCATAGGCATCTCCGCCATTATCCGATGGTATTTCGCACAATCCCTAACAGCTCTTTCGGATCAAAAGGTTTGCTCAGATGAGCGACTATTTTTTTGATCGCCAGATGGCTGCTGGGCATACCGCTGATGACAATTATCGGCAGATTTTTATACTCCGGATCTTTGGACAGTTTTCTATAAAACCGGGTTCCCCATTCCTGGGGCATCTCCAAATCAAGGGTGATCAGGTCGGGTTGTTCAGCTCTGAGCACATCATAACCCTCCACCCCGTCTGCCGCACTGCAGGTATCGTATCCGTTGTCCTGGAATAGGGTTTCCAGGTATTTAACGGTGTATGGATCATCATCGATGATTAAAATTTTTTTGGCCATGAAAAGCTCCGTTCTTTTCGGTTTTTACGGCCGACAGTTCAGGCTCTACCTGCGCTTGCCCATTAGTTGTCATTTTTTTGATGGCACTGTCCGCATAAGATCGGCCCCGCGTTTTTTTTTAAATGGCATCCCCTGCATTGCAGATGGTAGACGCGAATCAGGTCAATGGCTGAATTGTTTTCGGATGCCAGATGGCATTGGGAACATTCCATACCGACGGAGGCACTGGATTCCAATTTTTTGCCGTTCTCATACACATGGTGGCAGCCATTGCATTCTAAAAGCCCGGCCTTTTCATTATGTTCATCATGATAAAACGCCACCGGCGGGCGCCTGGGATTTTCAAAGGCGCTGTCTTTGACAAAAGGGATATCACCCTGAGAATATGCGGCGATAACTGAAAGTGCAAGAATAACCAATCCTATGGCCGGAAGCATCAATAGATGTTTTGTCTCCACCCCAGTCTCCTTCTCAGAGTAAACGACCACCCAAAATGGCCTTTTGTGTTATTGCGTGACGTCTTATTCTTTTTCCATGCATTCGTATATAATGTCACCCAGAAACTTTAACTCCATGCCGAGCTCATAGTGCTTGATGATGTCTTCTAGGCCCCCATGACAGTTATGGCATGGCGCGATAACGATTTCCGCCCCTTTTGCCTTTACTGCTTCAAGCTGATCAGCTTTTACGCGATTGCCGGTAACGCGCTTTTTGCGGAAAGGCGGGCCGCAGTTGATTACCCCCCCGCCGGCCGAGCAGCAGTAATTGTGCTCACGGTTGGGATGCATTTCGATAAACGCTTTGCAGGTTTGATGGATCACATACCTGGCCTTTTCGTGAAGCCCCCGGCCGCGGACAATGTTGCAGGGATCATGAAAGGTCACCGGTTTCTGGAACTTTTTTTTGATCCTGATTTTGCGGTCCCGCAGCAGTTCGTAGAAGAATTCGATGGCATGGATCACCGGCAGCGGCGCCATTTTCCATCCCAAGTAACGGTTCCCCACGTCATGGACCGAACGAAACGCATGTCCGCATTCGCCCATAACGATTCGTTTTGTTTTAAGCCGCATGGCGGTTTCAAAATGGACTTTTTTGAGGCGTGCCATCATTTCCACATCCCCTGTATACATGCACATATCACTGTTGTCCCAACCAGGGGTGGCCGGCATGGTCCAGTCTACGCCGGCGGCATGCATGATTACCGCCGCCTGATAGATGAGCTGGGCCCGGAATTTCGGCTCCGGGCCGATGACCGAGTAGAAAATATCCGCCCCTTCTTTTTCAATGGGTATTCGCAACCCGGGGATTTCATCCCGTGCCTCTTCCTCCTGCCAGTGCAGGGTGTCGATCCATTCGTCCTCCTTTACCCACATCTGGTTTAAGGTGGCCGAATGGCTATGGGCGGTATCCTGAATATACTGGGGTACTACGCCTAACTTGTGGCAGATTCGGCGCATAAAAAGCATCATATAGGCCGCATCAATACCAAAAGGGCAATACATGACGCACCGGCGGCACAGGTTGCACTCGGTGAAGCTGATTTCACAGGCGGTTTTGATAAAATCGACCGATACATTTCCCCGCTTTTTAACGATTTCGCCAATCGTTTGTTTTATCTTGCCCGCCGGGGAGTATGCCGGATCCTTGTCGTTAGAGATATAAAAATGGCAGGCTTCGCTGCATAGTCCGCAATGGGCGCAGGTTTCAATATAGGTTTTCAGCCGGGCGCCCCCTTCTGCGGCGAGCATTTTTTGAACGACGCGTTTAACCTTGTCCTGCGTCAGTTTGGCCGCTCCGTCTTCAATGCCCCTGTCGATAATTTGTTCATCTGTGGCTTCAGCCGGCGTTTTCATACGGCTTGCTCCTTATTTGGAGGTATATTTTTTCACCAGTCTACTGCATTTCTCACCGCTCCGAATTCGGAGCCGGCGTAGCCCCGGAGAAACGGGAAAAAGAGCATGTGGCTCAGGCGGGTGAATGGGATCATCACCAGTATAATTTCGCCTGATATGATATGGAGAATTGCCGCAGTCTCATGGCCGGGGTATTGATGGTATGACCAGAAACCCGTGACAAACGGGGCGGCCACGCCGGCGAGAATCAAAAAATCCGAAAACGTGGTTAAATATCGGACTTCCCGCAACAGCAGCCGGCGGCCCAGAAAGAAAATGCAGGCACCGATGACAATAAGGGTCATTACGTCGGCAATTGGGTTTGGCAGGTACCACCACTTAACCTGCCAGGCTTCATTGATAAGGATGATGTGTGCGCAGAGAAAAATCGGCACGGCAAACAGGCAGATATGGAATGCAAAGGCGACGACGGTCATAATCGGGTGCTTGCGCATATTGACGCTGGCAAAGGGGATAATCCAGTGAAAAATTGAACGCAGCGAGTAGTAAACGCTCAAATAGCTGAATACCATAGGGTCCTTTTTAGCCGCCAGTCGCCCCATGAAAATCAGCCGGTACAGGCTGCCCAGAATAAAAATGATTGCTGCCAGCCAGACCATGGGACCGCTGACGATTTCATAGATGGCATGCATACCATTGCCTCCATTTACTTCAGGGTTTCAGCTAATGACATGATAATTCGGATATATTTCCCCTCGTCTTCTACGGTTCCGACCCCCCTGATCAGAAGCTTGTCGCCCTTCGGGCTGAATATAGGGTTCCACAAAGTCTTAAAATCGATTTTGATCGGCTGGCCGTTAACGATTATTCGGTAAATGCCGTTTTTTTCGGTCTTTGCAGCCACATTTTTGCCGTCCGGGGAAAAAATCGGCGGCCAGACCATATCATAAGCCTCATTCCAGGCGATGCCATCCACGGCGACCGTCCATTTGCCATCTGTTTTACCGGCGCATGCGGCGTGTCGGCCATCCGGGCTGAATACCGGGTCGGTTACCAGGTCTTTAAACGTGAGCGCCCAGGGAACATCATCTATCGCAAGCGTCCATCGGCCGAATTTGGGTGAAGCAACGGCGGCGATTCGGCTGCCGTTCATGCTGTATATGTGGTGCCAGAGTTGCAAAAGCCGGCTGTTCCATATGATTTCTCCATTACGGGCCATTGTCCAGCCGCCGGCTACTCTTACCGGTGCGGTGACGGAGCCGTCGGCAGGATTGAAAACAGGCTGCCAAACTGAGGAGAAACGTTGATTCCATGGTTGGCCGTCCACGACAATGGTATAATCATTCAGGTTCATTCTTACTTCCGCTGCCACGTGTTTTTCTTCAGAATCAAAAGAAATTTCCCAAGCATTCAGGAATTCATGCTGCCAGGGGCTGCCGTTGACCGCTACGGTAAAACAGCCCTTTTGGAATGCGGCAATATCTCCTTCATTGATCGGTTTGGTCTGGACAACGGCGGCGGCGGATCTACCACTGGGACTTGCTGCCAGATGCGACAGATTGTAAAACCCATTTTCCCATGGCTGATCATCAGTAACTGCAAAATATTCCATATTTTTTTGGGCGGCGGTTGTTATATGGCCCTCGTGAATGCCGAATTTGGCATCCCAAACAAACTCAAACCAGTTTTTCCATGGTTCCCCGGATACGGCCACCGTCCACATGGCGGTATCAGAGACCAGGCCGGCTGCCCGGTTGTCCGGCCCGTAACGCAAAAACCATATTTTATCAAAACTATTGTCCCAGGCTTCGCCGTTTTCACAGACGGAAAACGACATTTCGTCAACTTTTACAATGGCCGCCACAGATTCACCGTTCGGGCTCGCATAAGGCTCTTCAACCCATCCGAATTGTTTCCGCCACTGATTGATATCCGCGAGGATTTTTTTACCGGTATTCCAGTCCCAGTCATTAATGTGGCTCATAAAGGCCCCCAAGCTAAGAGTTGCCCAATAAAAATAATTATATTATTGAAAAGCCGGATTGCAAAAATTCATGGCCTAAGGTTTTCTGTTACCGCCTGTAAAAAACCGAAAATCCAGGAGTCATGGTTTCCTTAATTTCCTGGTCATGGCCTTGTGTAAGGATCAAAGCCTCAATGTCCATTTTTTCGGCAAACTTTACGCCGTTTTCGGCGCCCATGACGGTTATGGCCGTCGCTGCCCCGTCAAGCAGGGCGTTTGAATGGGATTCAATTATACTTAAAGTTGTTACGCCCAGCACTTTTTCTGAAACCGGTTTGCCGGTTTGCGGGCTGAAAATATGATAAAAGGATTGGCCTTGAATTTTTAGGGGCTGCCGGTAGTTGCCGCTGGTTGAAATTCGGATTTTAGAGGGATGGCTTATAATGCCCCATACCTGTACCATATTTTTTGGATGCTGGATACCAATTCGCCAGGGAAGACCGGCATTTTGGCCGAACGCGGCAATCTCTCCGCCCAGTTGGACAAGGCCGTCTGATATACCATTTTTATTCAATAACTGCCGCACCCGGTCGACCGCATATCCCTTGGCGATACCGCCGAAATCAAAGTGGATCGGCGGGCTTTTGATTCGGATTTTGTTTGTTACGTCGGGTTCTATCGCTACGTTTTCAAACCCTGTTTTCTGAAGGGTTTGAAGGATTTTACGTTCTGATGGGATTCCCTGTTTTTTTTCAGCACGGTGCCAGAGCTGTTTGATAGGAAGAAAGGTGGGGTCAAGGTCTCCGTTGCTTTCCCTCCATAGGTTTTGAGAAATTTTAAGAACGCTGTAAAGATCGTTTGAAACATTGATCCAACCAGCGGCACTCTCTTGATTGATCCCGGCAACTTCTGAATCCGGATCAAATGGGTTAAATATTTGGCCGATTCGCTCGAATTCCATCCATGCCTTATCAATGATCCTATGTACCAGCTCTTCATCGGCGCCGGGGGAGGTTATAAGAATACGGGCAGGGATGTTAAAATAAATTTTTTGCTTGCTCTCCCAACGGTCCCCGTCAAGCTTTTTTATAGGCGGGGATTCAATCGATTTGGTGACAGTTTTTTTTGTGCGGGAGAGGGTATCGGTATTATTTGGATGGGACGAGTGGCGAATTACTGAAAATACGATCCCGAAACAGAGCAGTATTCCTCCCAAAGCCAGGAAGGGGTTTATTCTCAGGCGTTTGTTTCCAAATCTGGCCATGTGTTTGATCACATTTCGGCGCTGGCGGTGGCTGGTGCGGATATAGCAGTAAATCGGGTGGTCCCCACGCCGGTTTTCATTCTCAGGATATCATAATATTTGTAGATTCGTTTTACATAGCGCACCGGTTCTGTGCCTCGGGCATACCCGTATGTTGTCTGCTGGTAGTATCTCGGATATCTAAGCAGCGGAAGCACTTTTTCCATGGTCTTCCAGGAGTTGGGATCCAGTTTTTTATCTTTTGAAATTACTTGCGCATCCCGGACATGGCCATAGCCGACGTTATAGCTTGCCAATGCGAATTTGATTCGATCGCCGGCCGGAACTGTCTCAAACCTTTGAAAAAGTCGGTTGAGATATTTAATTCCGCCTTTGATATTGGCGATCGGGTCAAGCCGGTCTTTGACCCCCATCTCCTCTGCGGTGATCCGTGTGAGCTGCATTAAACCTAAAGCGCCGGTATAGCTTTCCGCACGGGGATCAAAATGCGATTCCTGATAAATCATTGCGGCAATCATGCGCCAGTCAAAATCGTACTTTTTTGAAACAGAGATGATAGTGGCCTCATACTTCGGCAGCCGGGTATTTAACCGGCGATGGAATTTTTTTATATCCACGTAGTCAAATATTTCCGTACCTGCGTAATAGCGGTTGTATATTTTGGCATACGTGCCGGTTTCCTTAATATGCATAAAAAACTCATTAATTTTTTTAAGCAATGCCTTATCTCCGGTTTTGACCGCCCATCCGAGATCCTGTTTTTCTGAAATCGGGAACGCCGGTAGGATGTCCGGATAGTATCGGCGGTTAAGCTGTATAATATTTGAATCTGCGACGGTTAATTTTATCTCCCGGCCCTGGACCCGCCTTAATAATTCTTCTGTGGGAATATTGTCATGGAGCGCTATTTTTAAATCAACGCCTTGTTTTTTCAGGGCCCTCAGGCGTTCATGGTAGGAGGTGTGGCTTCGGATGTGGACGGTTTGCCCGTTTAAATCTTTGATTTCATTAATAGATCTATTGCCTTTGCGCACTACCACCTGCTGCTGTACAATCATGTATCCGTTGGAAAAGTCAACGCGTGACTCCCGGCTCAAAGTTTGGGTGAGGCTGGAGGCAATGAAGTCGCCCTGGTCGGCTTTTAAGGCGGTAAACATATTATCCCAACCGGGCGTGACAACCTTTAGGTCGACCTCCAGATAATCGGCAAAGGCTTTTGCCAGATCATATTCAAACCCCATCGGTTGTTCTTGGTAAATGTAGTAACCATGAGCGCTGTTATTGGTTATAACAGCAATCTCATCACGGTTAAGGATACGAGATAATGACGTGTCTCTGGCTGGGCACCCGATAAGTCCAATAAGAGACAGAAGCATTCCGAAACGGGCCAATGATCGGACATTCGTCATTTTCGTGGGCATGTTCAATGGAAAGGCTCGCCTGTTTGCTCATTAAGTTAATTTAATAGTTGATAATTTATATCGGCAGTGAAGTCAAGGATGGATAAATACGATTCATTAAGGGAACCGCTGTTTACCTTGACAAGCTGTTTATGCTGGATTTATTGTGCCATTTGGTTTATTTTGTATACTTTAAAAGGCTTAACAGCAAGGGTAGCAGAGATATTTAGTTCATGTCCTTATAGGATGATAAGATTATATGAACCGTTTGATTGCCGTTATCGGCTACTCTGATTCCGGTAAGACAACGCTTATCGAGAGTCTGATTCCGGAACTGAAACGCCGGGGATATCGTATCGGTACGGTCAAGCATTCGCACCACCCCCCGGAGTTTGATAAAAAAGGCAAGGATAGTCGGCGCCACTATGATGCGGGGGCTGACACCGTTATGATTTATGCAGACAACATTCTTGCCATGATAAAGCATCGCAAGCCTTCACAGACCGAAACGTCAGTCGGTCTTAAGGAGCTGGCTAAATATTTTGAAGATGTTGATCTCGTTATTGTCGAGGGTTTTAAAGGAGGGGATTTTCCGAAGATTGAAGTCTATAGGGCGGCCGAAGAGGCGTCTCCCCTGTATCTGAGCGTAGACTCGGTTATCGCTGTGGTAACGGATGCGGATATTCCTGTGCCGGTCAGGCGCTTTGGTTTTGATGCGATCCCTAAGCTTGTCGATATGATTGAACAAACGGTTTTAAAAGGGTAGCTTTTAAATGTTGCTTGGAAAACTAAAACAGCGGTTCTTTGACTATGTAGACCAGTTTTATTCGGATAACGATACGGATAATCAGGCCATCCAATTAAAGCGGGACCATACCCGAAGGGTATGCCGAAATACCCGCATGCTGTCTAATAAATTAAACATTTCCGAACGCGAAGCGATGCTTGCCGAAGTTATGGCTTTGTTCCATGATATCGGGCGATTTAAACAGTATCGGATTTATCAAACATTTAAAGATGCGGATTCGGAAAATCATGCCGCCTTGGGTATTTCCGAAATTAAAACCCATTCATTTTTGGAAGGGCTTGCCGAAGACGAGATCGATCTCGTCTTAAGGGCCATTGAATTCCATAACGCCCTTAAAATCCCGGATGGGGTTAAAGGCCGGGAGCGTTTTTTCATGCAGCTGCTTAGGGATGCGGATAAGCTGGATATCTGGAAGGTGTTCGGTGAATACCTGGAAAAACAGACAAGATCATCAGCAGATAGCGTCTCTTTAGGCCTGTCGGATAAAAGTGAGTACTCTGATAGCGCGCTGCAGGCTGTTTGTAAACGGAAAACCGTTCAAATGCAGGAGATGAAAACATTAAATGATTTTAAGCTCCTGCAGGTCAGCTGGGTCTATGATCTGAATTTCGTCCCTAGCATGGAAGCCATGATGGATAAAGGCTATATTGATCGTCTTTACGCGTTTCTACCACAGACCCGACAAATTGACGAGGCTTTGGCCAGGGTTTATCAATATATCGAATCGGTCATTTCGTCGGGATACGGGGCGGTTGCTGGCGCCTAGTGCGGCAATTCAGGCCAGAGGTCTTCGTAAAACGCTGTCTTATATCCTGCGCTGCGGCATTGTTGCAAAAAGTGTTTTTGACTATTCATCCGTAAGTCTTTATAACAAATTGAAGTTGATATTGAGGCGGCTGGCTCCGTTAAGTTGTTAGAAGTAACCCCCGGGCCAAGGCCCGAGGCCCGGGATCGAACC
>JAGYOX010000039.1 GCA_018399235.1 Desulfobacterales bacterium
GATCATCAAAACCGGCATTTGGTTTTTTGGAGTTATAATAGAAAAACCCGCGCGTAAAAACGAGCGTATAGAAACGTTTTATCCGGTGGAAGGGAAAGCCCTTTAAAATTATTGACAAAATTATTTGACAGCGGTATATTTTAAACAAACACATATATATATAATAAATTAAATAAATTTCGGCGGTTATCGGGCCACCAGTTGGTGAGATAATACGTAAAGAAATAGACCTATACCAACAAAGTCCCGGTTTAACGTAAGTCCGCAACTAAACAAGGATGCTAATACCTGGCTGGAATAGCTTGAATTTTATACAAGCATCGGCAAAAGTCTAGTGAAAAATTGCGGAACACTTAATGACGGAAAGCCTTCAACAGTCAATATCTGCAAGAACACCGGAAATGATTCCGGTGTTGACCAAAGAAGAGATCCATCAGAAGGTTGTTTCATTAGCCCGTCAGATTTCAGCAGATTATCAAAATGACCCCTTGCTGCTAATTGCCGTATTAAAAGGAGCTTTTATTTTTTTAAGCGATTTGGTTCGGCAACTTACCATCCCGGTAGAAATTGATTTTATCCAGCTGTCCAGTTATGGACAAAGTGATTCCTCTTGTGGCGAGGTCCTCTTTCACAGCGATATTTCCTCTGACATAAAAGATAAGAATATAGTTATCGTAGAAGATATAATAGACACCGGGCTTACAATGACCAAATTGGTTGAGCACTTACAGGCGTTGGGACCGAAAAGTGTGAAGGTATGTACGTTAATAGATAAATATGAACGCCGGGAAATCGCATTTAAAGCGGATTATATATGCCATACGGTCAAAGATGGGTTTTTGGTTGGCTACGGGTTGGACTATGCGGAGCGCTACAGAAATCTGCCGGCGATTTATGATTTAAAATTTTAATTAAAGAGGAATAAGCAAAAATGATAATTACCTGCGAGACATGTGGTACAAGTTTTCGGCTAAAGTCCAGCATGGTTAAGGAGTCAGGCTCCAAGGTCCGGTGCTCCAAATGTCAGCATGTATTTATCGTCTACCCGCCGTCTGCGATGCCAGAGACCAGAACCGAATCCAAGCCCGGCAAAAGCATTGATGAAACCGTCTCTCCAAGCCTTTTCGCTGCGAAAGAAGATCGCGCTTCGATCATGGAAGGGGAAACCATAACCGACATGGAAACCTTGCAAGACTTTGATAAAAAGAGCGCTCTTATGAAGGAGGGCGACACGATAAGCGACCTAGAAGAAATGATCGATGAGGATATCAGTGAATTAACCCGGGAGGAGTCTGACAAGGAAACGCTTTTTGATGAGGAAAGACCTCTGTATATTGAGTCCGATGAAGAAGAAATCCTTTTGTCATCTTTGGAGGCGGGACCGGATGCGGAGGTTGTTTCATTGGAGGATCTTGAAACCGGTGAGGCTTCCGATGTCGTAGATATAGGTGAGCTGACGGGTGAATCCGTGGCTCCTGCAATGATGGATGAAACCGCAGAGCTCGATTTTGAAGACGTAGCCAAGACCACTACTGAGGAAGAAGACCTATTCGGTGAGACGGAAATCGAAGAAGAGGCGCCGTTTGAAGAAACTTCAGAGATGGAAGCAGTATCGGATATTGGTTTTGAGGATTTAACCAGGACCACTGTTGACGAAGAAACTTTCGAGGAAACGGAAATCGAAGCGGAAGAACTTGACGCATCGGAAACTGAACCTGAACTGGAGGCGTTTACGGTGATGGGCGAGGCGTCCGAAGATCAGCCGCCAGCCGATGAAATTGCGGCTGAGCCTGAAGAACCCGAAAAAGAAATGGAAGGAGGTTTTGATACTGAATTGGATGAAGATTTTGAGTTAGAAGATGAACCGGAAAAGGAAAAGCCCTTTACTCCAGCAGATAAAAAAACCGGTGACAGAAAAGAGGCTGAGCCTGAAAAGGAAGTCTCTGAAGGGGGACCTTCAGGGGCAACAGACGATTTCGAACTCGATTTCGAAGATGAGCTGGAAAAAGCCCTTGGAGAGGAAGACAAGGCGGAAGAGAAAGAAGAAGAGTTTGAACTCGACCTTGATCTAGATGAAACGCCTGAGAAGGCAGAAGCCGAAGAAGCCGGTATCGAGGAATTTGATTTGGATCTTGAATCCGAGCTTGATGAAGGCGGAACTGTTACCGAGGCTGCTGATGAAGAGGACTGGGGGCTTGATCTGGAGTTGGATGAGTTTGACGATCTTGACCTGGAAACCCAGACAGAGGAAGAAGCAACCGATCTTGAGGAAGAGGATTTTGATCTGGACTTAGACCTTGGGCCGGAGGATGAACAAGCTGAAACTGTTGCTAAATCAGAGGAAGAGTTTGATCTGGACCTGGATCTGGAGCCCGAGGGGGAAAAAGAGCCGGCTTCAGCAGAGGCAGAGGAAGACTTCGAGTTAGATTTGGATCTTGCTCCGGAAGGCGAAGAAACTGAATCAGCAGATGTCTCGGAAGAAAAATTTGATCTGGATTTGGATCTGGAGCCTGAAGAGGAAACGGTTTCCCAGGGGGAAATCGGCGAGGGTGCCGGTACTGGAGAAGCAAAGACTGAGGAGTTTGATCTTTCTGAAATAGAGGATTTTCTCGAGGAAGAAGCGCCTGCCGGCGAACCGTCCGGAACATTGGAAGAGAGTGCCGAGTTGGATCTGGATCTATCAACAGAATCAGCAGGGGAAACAGTTGAATCTGAATCTGGCGGGGCGGCTCAAGAGGACCTTGACCTCGAGACGATGCTGGATGAGGAAGAGGAAGAGAAGTTTGGTGAGGAAAAAGAGGTTTCCCTGGAAGCTGTGGATGAAGGAAAATCGCCTGAGGCACCCGAATATGCAGCGGGTATTGCTGAAGAAGCGGTTGAAGAATATCCGGAAGAAGCCGAGCCTGAAGCCGTGGCACCGGTTTCTGAACCGATGTTTGTTCGATCCCGGAAAAGCCGGCTTAAACCCGTGTTGATTACAATAATCATCCTGGTTGTCTTGGGCGCTCTGGTTGTGGGTGGATACATGTTCTTTTACGGTGGTGAAAAAGGTCCCGCCGTCATTGATCAAGGAAATTTGCAGATCGAAATGATTCCGAATCCGGATTATCGTTTTGTTAACAATGAAACTGCCGGTGAACTCATGGCGGTCACCGGTAAAGTAACCAATCGATATGACCAACCCCGCAGTTTTATTCGGGTAAAAGCCAATGTTTTTAATCCTGCGGGGCAGGTCATACGATCCGAAACGGCGTTTGCCGGAAACATGGTTTCTAATTCCGACCTTTCCAGCCTGAAAATTGAAACCCTTAAAACAAAACTGGCCAACCGTAAAGGGGACAACAACACCAATGTCGGGCTTTCACCCGACCAGGCCGTCCCCTTTATGGTGGTTTTTGGCAATCTCCCGGAAAATATGGAAGAATTTAATGTAGAGGTGGTTTCATCCGCCCGGGAATAAGTTAATTTTTTGGCTTGACTAAAATATCGGGAATTGCTAAAGAGCATTCTTTGCTCGGGTGGGAGCTTTCGTAAGCGATTCAAGCGGCTAGTGGTATGCTTCTAGCCAACAAGGCAGGCATCATTGAATCTTGTACGAAAACTTCAACGGATTCCGAGTTGCGCTGTATTGATGCTTATTCTCTGAATGCGGCGATGTAGCTCAGTTGGTTAGAGCATGCGGCTCATATCCGCAGCGTCCGGGGTTCAAGTCCCTGCATCGCCACCAAAAAAATACACACAGGCCTCTCTGGCAATCCAGAGGGGCTTATTTTTTCGGTAATTCAAAAAACGCGGCGGGGATTAAACAATGCTTCCCGTATATAACGGCTTTGAAAAAATTGTGGAAGAGCGAATCCGGCAGGCTCAGAAAAGAGGAGATTTCGACAACCTTTCAGGTGCGGGTAAACCGTTGCCTAAAGAGGATTTGAGTCATGTACCGGAAGAGCTCAGACTGGTCTACAGGATTTTAAAAAACGCGGATTGTCTGCCGCCGGAAATCGAATTAAAAAATGAAATCCGACAAACTGAATCCCTGTTAGAGGAAATCACGGACGTCCGGCAGAAATATAAAACAATGAAGAAATTAAATTTTTTAATAATGAAGCTGAATATGCTGCGAAAAGGCTCGGTCCGGTTTGAGATGCCCCAGCAATATGAAAACGCATTGCTCGACCGGATGGCCAAGAACAAAAATTCGGATGATCCCGCCTGATTACTTGTTTATAAGACTCCCTTGCCGGCAATCGATTTCGATTGAAAAATGGTGACTTCATAATATCATGTTTAAGTTTAAACTCAGTGATAATCATTTAGCCGGCAGCCTGTTGTTGGCATTTTCAATCCTGTTGTTCCATGTTCTGCTGCTTGCCGCCATTGGACTGCTGATAATCATTTTCAGGGGAATAGTCAATTATCTGGCATGGATCTTGTTGGGGGGCGGGCTGATCGCAGGAGCCGGGGTTTTCGTTTTGTACCGGTACATGCAGAAAGAAAAAAGCATAGTCGCTAAACTCTTGGAATTACCGGAATTCAAGAACAGGAGGGTTGAAGTAAATATTCTTGGCGGGCTGGCATCGTTTAAAATCGATCAAGACGATCAGACGCGGTCAGCGATTGACACAACACTCACGCCGGTAACGCGTCGGCTTGATGATCCCGACAGCCTCCGGGTGCGGGAGCTGTCCGAACTTGCCCGCCTTTTTGAAAAGGATTTGATAACGCTTGAAGAATACGACCGGGCCAAGAATGATTTGCTTAATCAATAAACAAGATCCGGCTGTGGGCGGAACAGGCATCAGACAAAACTAAACATTCAGAAAAGGGCATAATGCGAAAAAAGATCTCTGTCGCACTGCTGTCCGGCGGCACCTCATCCGAGCGCGATATATCACTTAAGGGCGGAGATTATGTATTTTCGGCGCTTGATAAAAATAAATACAATGTTGTCCGATATGATCCGCAAACTGATATTCCCAGGCTTTTCGCCGATGCCTCGGAAATCGACGTCGCACTGGTGATTCTTCATGGTGCCAACGGAGAGGACGGAACGGTGCAGGGCCTTCTTGATCTTCTGCATATTCCCTACCAGTGTTCCGGACCGCTTGGCAGTGCGGTGGCTATGAACAAGCTGGCCTCTAAACGCCTCTATGAAGCAGTCGGCATTCGTGTGCCGGCGTATATGTGGGTCAACCGGAATTCCCCTGTTGATATCACGCGATACGTCGAGCGTATCGGCATGCCGATGGTGGTTAAGCCGGCAAGCAGCGGTTCAAGCATCGGTATGAGTATTGTCAGGGAGGAAAACGGCCTGCCGAAAGCCCTGGAAAACGCCTTTGCGTTTGATGAAACGGTATTGATCGAGGAATATATTTCAGGTGTTGAAATCACCGGCGCAGTTATCGGCAATAACACGCTTGAAGCCCTGCCCATTGTCGAAATCGTTCCCCAAAGCCACCACGAATATTTTGATTTTACGGCCAAATATACAGCAGGTGAGACGCGGGAAATTTGTCCCGCACGAATCAGTGAAGCGTTTACAAAGCAGGCACGGGAGCTTGCCTGCAAGGCCCATCAAGCCCTTTTTTGCAAGGGCTGCAGCCGGACGGATATGATCCTTTGTCAGGACCGGATTTATGTGCTGGAAACCAATACGATTCCCGGAATGACATCCGC
This sequence comes from Desulfobacterales bacterium, assembly GCA_018399235.1. GTDB lineage: Bacteria > Desulfobacterota > Desulfobacteria > Desulfobacterales > Desulfosalsimonadaceae > M55B175. The sequence continues at coordinate 5,674 of JAGYOX010000039.1, forward strand.
AAGCCTGCTCCCCCTGGCAGCAAAGACCCGGGGGATGACATTTGGGCAGCTTCTTGACCGCTTGGTTGAGCTGGGACTTGAGCGCCGTCAAGCAGATATTGAGAAAGGACGGGACATATGAAGATTCTGATTATTGGCAGCGGCGGCAGGGAACATGCGCTTGCCTGGAAAATGGCGAGGAGCCCGAAAGTCCGTAAAATTTACTGTGCGCCGGGCAATGCCGGAATTGCCGATGTGGCTGAATGCGTGGCCATTAATGCCGGCGATATATCTTCTTTGATTGAATTCGCCCGAAAAAAAGCAATCGATTTCACCGTGGTCGGCCCCGAGGCGCCACTGTCTGACGGGATCGTGGATCGTTTTGAAAAGCAGGGGCTGAAGATTTTCGGCCCTCGGAAAAAGGCGGCTGAACTCGAATCAAGCAAGTCGTTCGCCAAGCGGCTGATGCAGCGCTACAATATCCCGACGGCTGCGGGTAAAGCCTTTACCCGGTTTGAAAGCGCGCGGGCCTACATTAACAAAATGCCGCCGCCCATTGTGGTAAAAGCCGACGGTTTGGCTGCAGGCAAAGGGGTAATGGTTTGCCAGACCCGGAAAGCGGCGATTGAAGCCATAACCCGGATGATGAAGGAAGATAGTTTTGGCGGGGCCGGGCGAAAAGTTGTGATCGAGGAGTGTCTGACCGGCGAGGAGGCGTCTTTTATCGCATTTACCGATGGCGAGCATGTTCTGCCGATGCCCCCGTCCCAGGATCATAAGGCGGTTTATGATAAAGACAAGGGGCCCAACACGGGCGGTATGGGCGCCTATTCCCCTCCTCCTCTGGTGGATGCCGTCATGCGGCAAAAGATCATGACGGAAATCATGATTCCCACCGTTCAGGCAATGGCCGCAGAGGGCCGGCCCTATAAAGGGGTGCTTTATGCGGGGTTAATGATTGAGCGCGACCGGGCCAAAGTCGTTGAATTCAACGCCCGATTCGGCGATCCGGAAACCCAGCCGCTGATAATGCGCATTAAGTCGGATATCGTTCCGATAATGGAGGCCGTGGTCGACGGGAGCCTTGATAAACATCAGATTGAGGTCGACGAGCGATTCGCCGTATGCGTTATCATGGCGGCAGAAGGCTATCCGGGCGCTTATGAGAAAGGCATGCCGATTACCGGACTGGACAGCCTTCGCCGAATGAAAGACGTTGAAGTATTCCATTCAGGGACCGCTATAAAAGATGGAACGCTTGTCTCCAGCGGCGGCCGGGTGCTTGGTGTTACCGCCCTTGGAGATACAATCTATAAGGCCATTTCAAAAGCCTATACAGCGGCGTCAAAAATTCACTGGAAGGCGTTGCATTACCGCTCGGATATCGGTGAAAAAGCGGTGAAGCGTCTGGAAACACCCCCCAAGGTGGGTATCGTGATGGGCAGTCATTCCGATTATCCGGTGATGCAGGTTGCGGCGGAGATTCTGAAACGTTTTGGTATCCCCTACGAGATGACCGTGGCTTCGGCCCATCGGACGCCGGCCCGAACTATGGAGTTTGCCGCCTCGGCCGTTGACCGGGGCATGCAGGTGATTATTGCGGGTGCCGGTCATGCGGCGCATCTCGCTGGCGTATTGGCAGGCCATACCACATTGCCCGTTATCGGGGTGCCGATCGATTCATCCGCTTTCTCAGGTATGGACGCATTGCTATCAACCGTTCAGATGCCGCCGGGGGTGCCGGTGGCAACCATGGCCGTCGGTAAGCCCGGGGCCAGGAATGCCGGGATACTGGCGGTCCAAATGCTTTCTCTTGCGGATCCCGATTTGCAGCGCCAGTTATCGGATTTCAAGTCTGAAATGGCGGAGGAAATTGTTAAAAACACGGAAACAGCCAGACTCTAAAGGCCGAATCATACCGATTGATCCGGTCGCTCCGGATCGGTCGATTATTCGCAAGGCCGCGAATCTCATAAGGAACGGCGAATTGGCGGTCTTCCCCACGAGAAGCCTTTACGGCATAGGGGCTGATATTTATCAGCCGGATTCGGTCGCCAGGGTTTTTCACGCAAAGCGCCGGACGGCGGACAAGCCGATTTCGGTGCTGATCCGGTCTGAATCCCAGTTAGACAATCTTGCAACTGATGTGCCGGAGCGGGCAGTTCGACTGATGAAACGGTTTTGGCCGGGCCGGATCACCATTGTATTTGCCGCCCGGTCTTCCGTGCCCTTGGCGCTTTCCGGCAATACCGGGAAAATCGGCATCAGGGTGCCGGAGCATCCGGTGGCGGTCGCATTATTAAATGCACTGGAGCATCCGATTACAGGCACCAGTGCCAATTTGTCCGGAAAGCCGGGATGCTCGCAAATAGCGGACTTGGCTTTTGAGGTGACGGGCGAAATGGCGATTATTCTTGATGCCGGGCCGCTATCCGGTGGGGCCGGATCAACGGTGGTTGATGTGACCACAAACCCGCCAACGGTGTTGCGCGAAGGCGGCGTGTCTGAAGCCGAAATTTTGGATTGCATAAGATAGCCGGGGGTTTTGGGTTCCATGTATTAAAAATGCAGCGGCTGGTTTTAAGCCCGCCCCTGTAAGCATGATTGATGTTTTAAGACTAAGTTCAGTCCATCCCTATTGACAAGATGGCGCTCTTCTCATATAAAATCATACATTGTGCCGGAGTGGTGGAATTGGTAGACGCAGTGGACTCAAAATCCACCGCCCTTTTGGGTGTGCGAGTTCGAGTCTCGCCTCCGGCACCATTTCAGAAAAAAGAGTCGAGAGCAGACATCTCCACTTTTCAAAACTAATGCCTATTGCTCAACCGAATAGGGGCTTAGAAATTGCCGTCCCCAAAGAAGCTTCCTATCCACCTCGTTCAATTCAGCTTCTTCACAGACGGCTACCCAATGCTGTTCAATTACGGCAATTAGATTGCCAAATATTTCGCGGGCTTCTTCCTTAGAAACAAGGAAGTTATGGGCAGTTTCAAGGCACGTTTTGAGTTGACTCAAATTGCTATCGCCAGATATGAGCATTGCCTGCGAAGCCTCATTGCCTGTGCGGCCTTGCGGACAAATGTCATAAGCAGGCGTCAGGGTAAGCATTTTACCATCCCAAAACGCCGCATGATTTCGCGCATGGTCGTCGGTATTGCCGCACAGAATATTGAATACGAGCCGAGAAAACAGCTCTTTCAGCGTATGCTTCGGATCAGTAAAACGGTGGCGGATAATTTCGGATAACGTTTCATAGCTGGCGTACCGCGCCAACATGTCATCCAAGCCAAGCAGAGTTAAAGCTGACACCATGGCCTTTCGTGCCCACTTGCCGCCTTTTGGCACGCGGTCAAAGCGCTCGATCAAGAGTACATCTTTATTTCCCGCTTTAGCTATCTTTACTGGCGCAACATTCAGCCCGGCCAATTCAGCCAACCGCATGGCGATGAATTCAGCTTTAACGACGCTGTATAGATCGGTGCCGGATGAAAACTTCGCCACGTATTTTTTGTCTTGGGCTTGAATTAAAGCTTTAGGGCGTGCGCCGCCGATAGAGCTGCCATGGAACATGGCCTGATCCAGCTCCGGTGTGAGGGGCACGCCTTTTTCGACCCGCTCTGCAGACTCAATCAGTTCTTCAATGCTGACATTATTAGCTGCACGCGGCACGTACTCTGTAGGGGAACGCTGGAAATCAAGCGCACCAATACGGTCCGAGCCAGACTCCAACAGGTAAGTCAGTTCATCCAGCTCGTTCGTATCAGTGTCTTCGCCCTTAAGCCCCAACTTTTTGTTGATAATCACTCGCCGGCCCCACGCATCTGGCGAAGCATCCCTGATACAGCCCGGTATGGTCAAGCCCTCGGGGGGGGGCAGCACCCCAGGCTTTAGCGGCAATTCGGGTTCGTAAATCGCAATCGCCGTTTTGCTGTCACCGATACGATTTAGATAGCTTTTGCCGTAATTGAACAGGATATTGCCGTTATCTGCTTCAAGACGCCCGGCCACTACAGGCTCGGTTTCACCCGGCAGCCATATCCAGACAAAAGCTTCTTTTTCTGCCTTAGAAGTCATCGCGCATCTCTTTGGTTTTCTTACGCACAGACTTTGGCAGGAGCGTCAGCTTATCCTTGGTTTGACGTAAGTATTTCATCAACGTTCTTTCGTTGGCATCAAACAATTTGATGCCAACAATTGTTGCCACTTCGAACACAGCACCGATTTCGCATTTAAGGTTGCCCTTTTCGATGCGTTGAAGCAGTCCTCTGGAAATACCAGCGCGGTCGGCCAATTCCTGAGCGGTGAGCTTACGCTCATTACGTGCCTCGCGTATCAGCGCACCGAGCAAGGCCGCCGCATTGTAGGTATAGCGTGAGTAAGTGCGTGTGATGGACTTTGGCATTGCGCTTTCCTTGATTTATATATGGACCATAAAATGGCTTAATGGTCTTTGTATGGATCAAAAATAATGAATATTTTTCAGGTTGTCAAGACAAGATTTATCCGTAAAGTTGGTTTATGGTGGTGGGGATGATATAGGCTATGATAATATACAGTTATTCACTATACAGGAGAGCTGGTATCAGGTCTGGTAGAACTGGTACTTTTTTTAAAATTGGTTGAATATAATGAACTCAATGAACCTATTGAAGATTAATATAAATCAATATAATTGGCTGATTTTAAAGGTAAAGCCACGTGTATCGGGGGTTTATGAAAATCGACCGGAAGAATTTTCGAGTCTCACCTCCGGCACCATAAAATCAGTAGGCTATAATCAGTAAGCACAATGTAACCAAAAATGAAAAAACCGGGTGAAAAAATCATCCGGTTTTTTTTCTCAAATCTTTGATTTGCAGATTTTGTGTTTGACAGCCCTTTATCTGCATGGTGATTTAATCAAATGGAGGCCTAATGGCACCCTAACCACCTCATGGCCGCCATTTGAACCGGATCCCAAGGACTTGAAAGCGGCGGCGTATAGGACAAATCCAGGTCACAGAGCGCCCTTACGGCCATGTTGTGGTAAAGGGCGGTGGCGAAGATGTCGATGCGTTTGGAAACCTCGGACTTCCGGTGGCCCACCATTTGCGCCCCCAGCAGCCAGCCGGTGCTTCGGTCGCCGGTGATGCGGACGTACATTTTTTCTGCACCGGGATAGTAAACTTTATGATCCCAAACATCCAGCGAGACGCTTAAAGGATCATATCCGGCTTCAGCCGCTTCGGTTTCTTTCAGCCCGGTGCGCGCGGCGACCCGGTCGAATACCTTGACCACCTGGGTGCCCAGACTGCCCTGAAACTCACGGGTGCCGCCCAGCATATTTTCGCCGGCAACCCGCCCCTGTTTGTGGGCCGTGGTGCCGAGAGGAAGATAGACATTTTGCTTGAGAATTTGGTGCCAAGTCTCGACACAGTCGCCGGCTGCCCAGATATCAGCCTTTTGCGTGGCCATGGCCCGATTGACCCGGATAGCACCCTCGACCCCGGTTTCAATGCCGGCGCTTTGGGCGAGTTCGGCAGCGGGTCTGGCGCCGGCAGCCACAATCACCATGTCTGCTGTTTCATTTTTCCCGGACGCGGTATAAACGTTGATCCCGTCATGATCCCGCGAAATGCGGTCTACCATCTGCTTCGTAATCACTTGCACGCCGTTTGCCTGAAGCTCGGCCCGGATGTGTTTTCCCAAATCCGTCGACAGCGTCGTCAATACCTCAGGTGCGGACTCCACAAGGGTTACCGCCATTCCCTTTCGGGTCAGGGCATCGGCCATTTCTATACCGATGTAGCCGCCGCCGATGATGACAGCCCGCCGCGGGTTTTCCTCTTCCATGAACCGCTTAACGGCAAAGCTGTCCGCCATCCAGCGTAAGAAAAAGACGCCGATCGTATCGATCCCCCTGATCGGCGGCTGAACGGACTCGGCGCCGGTGGCGATCAGCAGCTTGTCATAGCTGATCGGCCGGGTTTGGCCATCTGTCGATCGCACGTGTACCTGTCGGGCATCCGGGTCAATTTTTACCGCCCGGTGATCAAGCAGCAAACCGATCCCTTGCTGTTCAATTTCATCACGCGTCCGATGCGCCAAGTCGCGCCATTCCGCCACTTCGCCGCTAAGATAAAACGGCAGCCCGCAGATGCTGAAATTGGGAAAGGCATCCGCTGCGATTATTGTGACATCAGAATTTGCCTTGATTTCCTTTATCCGCAAGGCGGCACTGATGCCGGCATCGCTTGCGCCAATAATAATCATTTTATTCATCCGTCGACTTTCCCTTATTCCTATGATTCATCAACAATTTCACTCCCGGCATGTTACATGACAGACGCCGGTGAGGGTCTTAACAGCATACGGGAAATATTTGCGTCTAAAATGAAGCGCCACATTAACTAAGGCAATCAACACCGGCACCTATACATTTCCCGGTTGCCGTCTCCTTTATTTCAGCCATTTTTTAATATCCTCTTTTTTGGGCACCTTGCCTACGGATTTGACCTTGCCGTCGACCACCACCGCCGGGGTGCCGAAAACACCATAGCTGGCTATTTCCATGGTATGGGTCACTTTGTCCACGGTCGCGTCCGAGCCGGCTTCTGCCACGGTCTCCTTGATAATTTTTTCGGTTTGCTGGCATTTCGGACAGCCAGGCCCCAGAATTTTAATTTCCATAATAAATCCTCCATATATTTTTTCTTTTAATCGTTTGCTTTGATCCCGTTATTTTTCCATGATGCCGCCGCCCATGAGGTAAAAATAGGTGGTCGCCCAGTTGGCCAGCACCACGGTAATACCGAACACCACGCTGCCAATGCTCATAAGGGCAAATCCGCTCATGATGTTGCCCACCACGCATCCATGGCCGATGGCGGCCCCGGTGCCCAGAAGGATGCCGCCAAAAAAGGCGATCACCGTCTGGTCGGGCGGGCGGGGCAAAAACTGCGTTTTTTGGGACAGCCGCGCACTGAAGGCTGCGCCTGCGACCAGGGCCACAATTTCCAGCACAAGCCACCAGGTTATTTTCTTGGCGGGAGCAGCCCCTTCGGTTGCAGCAAATACCGGTGCTTTGACCGGCGGCACAACGGCTGGCGGCGCATATACATGATTTAACGGTGCATCCGTAAGAAGAACCTGTGCATTAAGAACACCGCTGGTGACACCCAGGGGGTAGTTACGGCCGCTGGCTGCAGAGCTCATATAGGCAAATATGGCCAGCAGACCGATGGCGATGCCCGCCTGCCAGGGTCTCCAGGGCCGAAGCACCAGCCGCTGCAGCAAGGGCAGATCTTGTTTCATCACGGCTGTCTGCCGTTTTTGGCGGTTCTGGTTGGCCCGCCTGATCCGCCATGCCGCCAGCAGGGTGACAGCCCCGATAAGGACGGCCAGAACCCCATAGGGCAGCCCGGTTACCGAGGACAGGGTCACCGGACCGCCGCCGGCATCCGGCACGCTGAATTGTTTTAGATACATGGCAAATCCCTGCAGGGGGCCGTATTTCACGGCTGCCACCCCCAGCGGAATGCCGATCAGGCCGGCCATGGAATTGATGTTGCCCTGCCCTGATTTAAACAGGCAGCCGCTCACACATCCGCCGGCCAGAACGATGCCAATGCCGAATAAAATACCGCCAATAATGGCATTTAACCAGTTAAACGGCTTCGGGTTCAGGCTTATCCATCCCAATGCCGAGATAACGGCGAAACCAATCATGCTGACCGCGATGACCACCCAGAGCCCGCCGATTTTTGTATAATCCTTCATGAGCAGCACTTCGCTGAACGCGGACGCCCCGCACAGGTCGGCTTTTTCCAGAAAAAACCCGAATAAAAACCCCACGGGAATGGCTGTGAAGACCCACAGGCCGGTTGTCAGTGCCAAGCCTGTGAACCCAATGACCATGAGCGCAACAATTAACAAGGGCTTTTTCCAGTTTTGCTCCGCTGTTTCAGTCATATTACCTCCTTATACCTTAAACCCTATACCTTACACCTGATACCTTTTATACAAACAGCCATCCGTAAAATAGTCCGCACACGGTTGAAAAGGCGATAACAATTGCAATAAAGGTAACGGTTTTTTTCATGCCAATGATACCCCGGATGACGAGCATATTGGGAAGAGATACGGCCGGGCCCGCCAATAGCAGGGCAAGCGCCGGCCCCTTGCCCATTCCCGAACCCATGAGGCTTTGCAAAATCGGCACTTCGGTAAGCGTGGCGAAATACATAAAGGCCGCGGACACGGAGGCGAAAAAGCAGGTCCAGACCGGCCAGACGATGGCGATTAAGTTGTGTGCCGCACCCTGCTGTATGCCGGTTAGGGCAAAAAACTGGTCTGGATGATGGCCGACAATGGCTTCCACATATTTCGACGGGATAATGGCATCATGAGTGGGCCGGCCCAGGAAAAAGCCGGCGAACATGACCCCGGCAAACAGGAGGGGCATGATCATCAGGGCGTAGTTATAGGTTTCCCCCACCCATTCTTTGAGTTCATCTTTTTGAAACCAGCGCCACAGCACCGGTACGAGCAGCACCAGTGAGATGCCGGCAATATGCCACCGGATGGCATAAATCGTTGCCCAGAAGCCTTCATCAGACGCTGGCTTGCCCCAGTTGGCAAACACCAGGAAGATCACCATAAGCGCAAAAAAGATAATGTCCTGCCATAGCCGGCGGGGCATTTCTTCTTCCGGCATCTGCATGGCGCCGGTCTGCCGCTGCCGGTCTTCTTTGCGGTATATACCGGCCATGGAAAGCCCGATGACAATGGCGAATATAATGGCACCCACTGCCCGGGCAAGGCCCATTTCAACGCCCAGCACCCGGGCGGTCAAGATAATGGCCAGAACGTTAATGGCCGGCCCGGAATACAGGAACGCAATAGCCGGCCCAATGCCGGCGCCGCGCTGGTAGATGCTGGCAAAAAGCGGCAGCACCGTGCAGGAGCATACGGCCAGGATTGTGCCGGACACCGAAGCGACGCCGTAAGAGAGAATTTTTTTGGCCTCCGCCCCGAAATATTTGACCACCGCGGCCTGGGAAATAAAGACGGCAATGCCGCCGGCAATAAAAAAGGCCGGCACCAGGCACAGCAGCACATGCTCCCGCGCATATTCCTGGAGCATCAAAAATGCTTCCATAATGGCCATCTTCACCCGCGGATGGGTGAAGGGAACGATATAGGCGAAAAGAAAAATTAATACGAGATAGATGAATTTCTTTCGATCACTCACAAAAAGGCGCTTTCATTGTACGAGTTATAAATCATTAAATTTATATATAACGATATATTTAAGACAAAAAAAATTTATTTTCGGCAGATGGTCTCCCGCCGGATTTCTGGCAACCGCCTGATCAATTCGGAAACATCCGGGTCATCTTCCAGCCAGTTGCTTAAATTCGCCAATATGGCTTGGGCATATGGATTATCCCGGCCGTCCGCCAAGGTATAATTCACCCACAGGCCATCCTTCTGAAAGATGGTCAAACCCGCATCTTCCAATACCCTCAAGTGATTGCTCGCCGTTGACTGGGCTATGCCCAAAGCTTCCTGAATTTCACACACGCACATCATCCGACGCTGCAGCATTTTAAGGATTTTCACCCGACTGGGATCAGAAAGAGCTTTCATTGTTTTTATAAATTGTTTCATTCAAAACTCCATATATCGTTAAATCGAAATATAATATTTTAATCGGATGAGGTCAAGGATTTTCTCTATGATTTTTGAGGTAAATATATGAGTCATTATTTGATTTATTCAAAATGCAGGAATTGGGCGCGTTAAGCACTGTCAAACAGAATGTGAAATTTTATAGTTTCAGTTAGTACCCAATATCTTGGGGCTATATGATTTAATTCATCCGCGTTTGTCGCAAACCGAGAGCAACCTCAGAAGAAGCAGAAATATAGTTTTTTTCATTTTCGTCCTTGGTTGTTTATATGTCGACATTCGTCCTTCAAAGTTTTTGACAGCATTCAAAAAAGTGTAAAACTATATCCCAAATGAAATACTTACCCTTGTATGCTATCAGGTCTAAAAGCTCCAGGAGAGTCCTCCACCACCAAACCAGTCAACATCCTGGTCCGGCAGCACATCATCGTCAAACGTGTCTGTATAGGCAATAAAAGCGGACAATCTGAGCGTCTCCATTACTGGATAGGAGGCACTTACAGAGAGCGTATATTCATGAAACCCCTCGTCCGGGCTTTCTGTATAGCTTTCGGTAAAATCCCCTCCAGCATACCCTCCTGAAACAGAAGCGCCGAGGCCTAAACCGCTATCAAATTCGACATCATATGCGAGTGTAACAGTCAGGTAATAATCATCCACTTCGTCATAGTCGTAGTAAGCGTCAATCCCCATGGAAAAATTATCTAAAGGCGATACATAGGCACTTAGATATATTTCGCTTGTCCCCTCCCCGCCATTGGGGAACAGGTACTCGATATGGCCGACAGTAATATCGACCGACTCAATGGGAAGGGTGTAAGAAAGTGTTAGATCGATTTCTGAAAACTCGTATTCCTCATCGTTGTATTCCTCAATGTCATAGTTCCCCCAAACGTTGAGGACAAAACCGGACACCGCAACATCCATATAAGGCTGTACCACTGTTCCGTCATTAACGGTCATCCCCCGCCATACGTATGCGGAAACTATATCCGCTCCGGCAGTCACATCCGCCGAACTGGCGGGCAAAACGCCGCCAAAAGCTATTGCCGTAAAAACAAAAATTATAAGCCAAACGCTTTTCATTCCTTTCCCCCTTTTATTATTTGAATGTTGATTAAACAGGTTTCGGCTAAATCAATCAGTCATGGCATCCTTACCAATTTTATGGCTTAGCGGTTTCCTGCGCTTTTTCTTTCATAAGGCGAAAACCGTGCCAATTCAGCAAATTCACAATTTTAATTTTTATTTCAGCATGTTAATCAAAACGAGGAATATTTATAAAACTAAATTTTAATGACAAAAATGTAATTTATTGTTTATATTTTCACAAAAATGTAACTTATAGAGGATAATGAGGAGAAACTCTTTGCCGATTTAATCGTTTAAGGGGTGGGCAAATAACGATGTAAAAAATATAAAAATCGATTTGTCACGAAATTGTAACTTGACAGACTTAAAATCCACGTTACTAATAAATATTATATGGTTTTTTAAAAAAAAGAGGGGCAGGATGTTTAATTTTCTCAGAAATGGTGGTGTGGGTTACGGGATCGCAATCGGTGTCGGGGCTGCTATTCTGGTCCCCGTGGCCGTAAAAGTGATTTCCAGTGTCGGTAAGCCGCTGCTCAAGGAATCCATCAAGGGCAGTCTTTATTTGGTTGACAAAGGGAAGGTCATTGCTGCCGAAACGCGCGAGACTTTCGAGGATTTAACCGCTGAAGCCAAATCCGAGTTGACAGAATCCAAAAAAGCCGCTGAAGCAGCCCAAAAATCCACCGCTACGGCCAGTAAAAAAGCCTCATAGTTTAGTTTCAACTATAATTCTGATTTTTGCGAACTGGCAAAAATCTATCTCTATACCTGTGCTTAAACCCCATTTAATTCATAACCAATTGAAATGTTACGTTAACAGGCGATACCAATGGGATTGTTAAAAACAGGCGGCAGTTTTACCCTTGGCGTGGTGGTCGGTGCCGGCATCGCTCTGGTCGCCCCCCATGCTGTCAAACCCCTGGCGCGTGCCGCGCGGCCGCTGGCCAAGGAAATTATCAAAGGCAGCCTCATTGCATTAGAAACAGGGCAAGCGTTTGTCAAAGAGGCCAAGCAGTCAATTGAAGATGAGGCAAAAGCCGAAGAGACCGGCAATAAAGCTTAACCCGAATATTATAGTATCCAAAAGGTTTTCGAAATCCTATGACACTGCCAAAGGGAGAAATCGTTCACCATACAACCGCACGGATGAGAATTCGGATCCCGGGAAAAAAGAACAATCCGGAATTTTTTAAATCTTTGGAGAAATCCCTGAAAAATATTCCGGAGATCAAAACCATCCGCCCCAATCCGTTAACCGGCAGCTTGCTGCTTGAAGGGGATTTTTCCGCGGCCGGGCAAGTCACCGATCTTTTAGAAACAAATAAATTTTTTCAGCTGGAAATACCCAAAACAGATGGCACGCCACTCAGGCAAAAAGTCTACCAATCCTTTTCCATAAGCAACCGGTTTGTTAAAGACCATAGCCGGGGTGAACTCGACCTGCCGATTCTGATTTTCCTGATGCTGGTGGGTACAGGCATTTACCAGCTGGTACGCTCGGAAGTCAGGCTTCCGCCGTGGTACACAGCTTTCTGGTATGCCCTGGGGGTTTTCACCAAGTCCTTGATGGACCTCGAAGCCATTGATGATGACGGCGGCGAATGACCCGTAATCCGAAATCACCTTAGAATGGCATTAATAGGGTTGACAAATGAAAAACGACGACCCGCATCCGTTGCCCTCCGAGTTTTTGGTCCAACCCGCTCACATCCGGGTGCCCGGCCGGGGTCGGTTCCGGATTTATGGGTTAAAATCAGCCCCTTTTCTGAAACCCCAGCTTGAAAAGGCGCTTTCCAAGCATAAAGATATTTCACACGTATCTGTATCCCTCGCCACCGGTAAAGTCCTGGTCTGTTTTGACGAAAAAACCCCACATGAAACTATTGCCGGCCGGATATTTCATATTTTGCATCCAGATACCTCCACCATCCCGCTTTCCGCCAACCCCGATAGCGGGGTGCCCTCCGCCGAGGCGGCACCCCGCATTGAGGACCAAACGTTTGCCACTTTGGAGGATTGGCATCGCCGAAGTGTTTCCCGAATACTGGAAACACTGGGCGCCAGTGTCTTGAATGGGCTATCGGGCGATGAAGCGGCCGGTCGGCTGCAGTTATATGGTCGTAACATCCTGCCTCAGCGGCGTGAACGGACCGGATTGGCCATTTTTGTCGACCAGTTTAAATCCCTTCCGGTCGGACTGCTTGGGGCGGCGGCCGGCCTTTCTGTTGCCCTCGGCGCAATCATGGATGCGGCTGTTATTGTGGGCGTTTTAGGGGTTAACTCGGTCATCGGGTTTGCCACGGAACGACAATCCGAAAAAACCATTCAAGTCCTGCAGAAAATTGCCCCACCGCCGGTTCGGGTGATCAGAAACAATAAATCCGTCAAAATTCCCTCAGAGACGGTTGTGCCCGGCGACACCCTTATATTAAAACCCGGCACTTATATCGCCGCCGATGCCCGGATTATCGAAGCAACATCCCTTACCATTGATGAATCAAGCATCACCGGGGAAAGCATGCCGGTGGAAAAATTCGTTAAGGCGCTAAAGAAAAAAGACCTGCCGATATCAGAGCGCAAAAATTTGGCCTTTATGGGCTCCGTTGTCACTGGCGGGTGGGGCAAGGCGGTCGTGGTGGCCACAGGGATAAACACCGCCTTCGGACAGTATCAAGTACTTCTGCAGGACACCACCCCGCCAAGACCACCGATTGAAACAAAGCTGGACCGGACCGGCAACCAGCTGGTGAAGCTCTGGGGCGGAGTCTGTGCCGGGGTATTCGGTGTCGGCCTTTTAAGAGGGTTTAATATCCTGAACATGCTCCGCGTTTCGGTCTCCCTGGCCGCTGCGGCCGTGCCCGAGGGTCTGCCTGCCGCCGCCACCACGACTTTTGCGCTGGGCATTAATAAAATGCGCGAACACGGTATTTTGATCCGGCATCTGCCGGCGGTGGAAACCCTGGGGTCTGTTCAAACCATCTGCTTTGATAAAACCGGCACCATTACCCAGAACCGGATGACCTTGGTTGAGGTCTATACCGGCAAAAAACGGCTGGACTTTGAAAGCGGACGGCTTCAGCTGGAAGGAAAACCGGTGACATCCGGGAAGCTCCCCGAACTCGATCAACTGTTGACTGTGGGATTTCTCTGCAGTCAGGTCAAAATTAACGGCAATAATGAAAATTGTGATCCTGAGCTGGTGGGTTCCCCCACGGAAAATGCCCTGGTGCAGGCAGCCCTCAAGCATCATATGGATGTTAAATCCATCCGCAAGCAGCACAAACTATTGGAAGTCAACCACCGGACTGAAAAACGGCCGGTTATGTGTACCATTCACACGGCTCCGGATGACAAGTTTCTGCACGCGGTCAAGGGCAGCCCCGTGGACGTACTGGATATGTGTGGCTTTCACATGGTTAATGGAGAAATTCTGGCGCTGACACCTGAGGATTGCAAAACCATAAAAGCCGAAAACAACCGGATGGCCGTAAAGGCCTACCGGGTCCTCGGGGTGGCGGTTCGAATCGTTGAGAATTTAAATCAGGCCCGGTCAGCCAACGGTTATGTGTGGCTCGGCTTGATCGCCTTGCGGGATTCCCTCCGGCAAAATGTCAAGGCCGCCATAAATGCCTTTCACCGGGCCGGGATCCAGACCGTCATGATTACCGGGGATCAACCGTTGACCGCGGAAGCCGTGGCGCGGGAGATTGATTTAAGCAACGGCCGACCGCTCAGGTTAATGGATGTCGAGGAAATGGCAGGGGTCACGCCGGAGGAATTAAAGGAGCGGGCCGCGGAAGTCCATGTATATTCCAGGGTTAGCCCGGCGCACAAGCTGAAAATCGTTCAGGCCATTCAGGCAACCGGAAAAGTGGTGGCCATGACCGGCGACGGAATCAATGATGCGCCCGCGCTCAAAGCGGCGGACGTGGGCATTGCCATGGGCCAAGACGGCACTGACGTTGCCCGGGATGTTGCGGATGTGGTCCTTGCAAAGGACCATTTGGATATGATTATCCAGTCGGTCTGCCACGGTCGTACCACGTATGCCAATATCAAGAAATCCGTGCATTTCTTTTTATCCACGAATTTTACCGAGATCATGCTCGTGGCCTCATCCATGGGAATTGGACTAGGCTCCCCGCTTTCCGCCATGCAGCTGCTCTGGATCAATATTATCTCGGATATTTTTCCGGGCCTTGCGCTCTCCCTTGAGCCGCCGGAAACCGATGTGTTCGAAAACCCGCCCCGCCCCTATGATGAACCCATTTTCAGCCGGGCTGATTATGGCACCATGATGCGGGAATCCGGTGTCATTACTGGAACAGCAATGGGCGCCTACGGCTACGGGCTTTTGAAATATGGGTTTTCCGCACAGTCCTCAGCTCTTGCCTTTCATAGCCTGACCCTTGGCCAGCTACTGCATGCCTTCAGCTGTCGCACGGATAGTCAAACTGTTTTTACCGGTTACAGGCGCCCCCCAAACTACTGGTTGAATTTTGCGGTTTTCGGTTCCATCGGGCTGCACTTGGGCACCATGCTTATCCCTGGCATCAGAAACTTCCTCCAGTTGGCGCCGCTTGGCCCTGTGGACACCGCGATGGTTTTTGGCGCCGCCCTGCTCTCATTGATTGGAAATGAAACAATTAAGGGCGTCATGCATTCCAAAACACCCGCCCAAATCGCCCGCGAACGTCTTCTCCGCCTCTCCCCCCAGCAGCGGTTAGCTTAAAAAAAACCCCACTACTCATAAATGCACATGGGGGACAAAAAACTTTTAATTATTAGTATTTTAAATTAATGCAGATAAAAACGAAAGGCCTGAGCCCTGCAGCGCAACATCAACCATTACGCTTAAAGCGGCCCGCCCGACATATTTGCCGGCCTTGTTGAACGACTGGTTGAGATGTGTATCCAGGGTTGCCGCCCGTCTCAAATCAACATATTGGCATTCCTCAAAAATCTGAAGAATCCGTTCGGGCGACAAAACATCCGGATCATACCGCACGGTCAAGCTGCCGGTTAAAGCGTTTGCGGAAACCTGCTTGATCCCGGGTGCTTCCTTGAAACAATTCTGGGCTTCATCCAACACCGGCGGATTTTCTTTAAACATCGGATTCCGGACACGAAGCCGGCCGGGAATATGATGAATATAATGCGCCATTCTTTTATTTCTCCTATCTTACCTGGTTTTTTTTCAACGATCATAGTATAATCATCATTTACAGGGCAAATGTTACAATTTTGTTAAGGATGTATCATTTTTTGATTGCAACTCAACAAAATTAGTGAGCTCGGAACGCAATCTCCATTGCCAGACCCATGTCCCCCTGGAGCCGGCCATAAAAATCCCCCCGGAAATATCTCTGTCAGATCCAGATAATAAATATTAAAGCTGATAAAAATTTTATCTTTTCTGAATGATGAATGAAAATAATGATGAAGGATTGAGTGGGTGGTGGTATAAAAAGTAGGGGTGGGGTAGTATGATCTGGGAAAAGATTAACGAATCCTTTGGAAAAAATTGATGGCAGCAAACAAAATTGAAGTCGAAGTATGTCATTCTCTGCCGGGGCGTATACGTTTCAAAACGAACAGGCTTCAGGGGGCCTTAGCCGGTTTTCTCCACATCGGGCATACATTCGCCATCATGATGAATTCTAGTCGGCTATTGAACTGGAGTCCTCTACCAACAAAAAAACATATAGTACGGGCAAATTCCGGTGCTTACGAACATTGGAGTGATCCGGCCTTTATCGGTTTTTGGTGGGAATGTTGAATTTTAAGGGTCTGGTTCCCTATTGCCGATATTCAGGTGATGGGTGCACTGGGTGGGTGGGTTTTTTCTTTCTCTTTACCCGGCTGAAATAGATTTTAAAGGGATCAAACTCTCTGTTATCGGCGTGCTCTTTGCTTACACAAGCATCAAGCTCGCACCTAAGCTCCATAATGGTGCCAGCAGCCCGGTTTGCAAGGGTCCAAGCCTTTGAGTCCTTTGGATAATTGTCGTAAATTGCTTCCATCACCTGAAGCATGCGGTCATGGATGTCTATCAGGTTAAGACCGAGCTCATCGTGTTTTTCAATAGGAGAACCCATTTTTCGCCTCCGTTTTATAGTGCTTAGCTTTTATGGTCTTAAAGATTGGTTTGGAATGATAAAGTAAAGGGCTCAATGTCTATTTCATCTATTGGGCGACGCAAATCTGGAACGATGCGTTACAAGTCAGATATTGAACTTTTTTAACCCACAAAGTCAAGAAATGATTTTTTACCAAAACAAACCCATTGAGGAAATTGTAAAAACGAATAAAAACTAAGCCTCATCCTTTAATTTGCTGAATTTGTCACTTAATTGTTATTGGACCTTTACTGATAAATCACCCAATTGTCATTGAATCGTCAAACCCTATCCATAACATACCACCAAAACTGATTGATCAGACGTAAATGGCGGCATTTTAATGGTTTGGCCGCTTTTTCCGTCGGCAAGGTGTTAAAAAAGCACAGCCAACTTAGTCCTACGCCAATAAGGAGGATATGTTAATGGAAAAACAAGGGCTGAAAATTGATTTGCATGTGCATTCGCAGTCATCCAAGCGTCCCTCGCAATGGGTCCTGCAGAAACTGAACTGTCCGGAGAGCTTTACCGACCCGTTTAAGCTATACGAAACGGCTAAAGCAAGGGGGATGGATTACGTGACCATTTCCGATCACAATACCATCGCGGGTGCGCTGGAGATTGCCCACTTAAGGGATACGTTCGTCAGTGAAGAGGTAACCACCTATTTTCCGGAGGATCACTGTAAGCTTCACGTGTTAGCGTTAAATATCACGGAATCCCAGCATGCGGACATCACCGGGCTTCGTAAAAATGTTTATGAGCTGGTGGGCTATCTGAATCGGTCCGGGATACGCCATGTCCTGGCGCATCCATTCTACGACATGAACCACAAATTGACGCTGGATCATTTTGAAAAGCTCCTACTGTTGTTTGAAAATTTTGAGTTGAACGGCTCAAGGGATGGATACCAGAACCAGGTGCTGGCCGCCATCATCAATGGGATTACCCGGCATGACATTGAATTGTTGGCGGATAAGCACAACATTTCGCCATTTGGGGAAAATCCGTGGCAGAAGCGCCTCACCGGGGGCTCGGATGACCATTCGTCTTTAAATATCGCCCGGATGTATACGTATGTGCCGGAGGCGGGGTCTTTGGAGGCGTTCTTCGATGGCCTTAAAAACGGGCGGGCGGAGGTTCGGGGAAAAGCCGCGACCCCCAAAACCCTGGCCCATAATCTATACGGGATCGCCTACCAGTTCTATAAGTCCAAATTCAGCATTGAGCGGTACGTGCATAAGGACATGCTGTTTCGATTTATTGATTGCTCGCTGAGCATACCGAATGAGCCGGAAAACAAGGGGCTTTTGACCCGGCTCCAGGATTTCCTGATTGCCCGGCGGCCCTCGATTTCATTTTTGCATGAGAAAAATCCGGGGCTTTTAGACATGATCCAGAAAAGGGGGCATTCACTTCTTGCCGGCAGCCCGCGGATGCAGTGGATAATGAAACACCCGCGGGATGTGCATATGGATAAAGAGGATGACTGGTTCCGGTTTGTCAATGATATCTCTGAATCCCTGATACGCAATCTCGGCGACACGATTCTGGACAGTTTTTCAAAGGCCAGGCTGTTTGACATTTTCAAGACCATCGGGTCCGCCGGGTCCGTATATTCCCTGCTGGCCCCCTATTTTCTTGCCTTCCGTTTATTTACAAAGGATCGCAAATTCGCCGATAACTGTCATGCCCACTGTCTTGGCCAAGCCCCGGCAATTCATCCGGATCAATGCAGGATGGCTTTTTTTACGGATACGCTCTATGAAACCAACGGGGTCGCCCATACCATCCGGATGATGCTGGAAGCGGCGCAAAAGAATGACAAATCGCTGGCAGCCATCACCTGCGGTCCCGGGCAGCGGTTAAACGGACAGGTTAATTTTATACCCAGCGGTTCTTACGAACTGCCT
>JAGYOX010000004.1 GCA_018399235.1 Desulfobacterales bacterium
AGCCATCAGATTTGAGATTTCGATTCTCCCTCAGTGCCTTTAACCTGTTGCAAAAGTTACTGTAAAAATGCCGCAGTGGTATAAATCGCTTTTCAGAAAAATATTAAAAAAAAGCCCCATGAACAACAATCAATCGGCTGGCTCGGCTCTATCCATTTGGTGTGGCATCATATTTGTCCCTGTGGAATGGCCCGGACAGCTAACAACTTGACTGGACGCCTTCGCAGGGCTTGAATTGACTTTAAGGGCAAGCGGGGTTGTTCGAAAGCGGGGCACCGGCAAGACCATTATTCCGGCAAACGCTCCGAAAGGTACTTTTTGAACCAGATTGGAGGTTTCAAGCCGGTAAATAAACTGGTGGGTGCGGCCCGGAAACAGACAAGCCGTGCGCCAGAAAAAAGGCACGTCACCGATAAGTGCTTTAAAAAGATATTTGACATCTCCGATGCTGAAAAACCGGGCTTGGTTATAAATAGTGGGCCGGAAAATGCCCTTGATTCTTCTTTCAAGAACTTTTAGTGAAAATTTATTAAACACCCCTACAAAGACCCCGTCTTTGGCTACCCGACAGGCTTCGGCCAATGCCTGCCTCGGGTCATCGACAAATTCTAAGGTTAAACACAAACATGCGTAATGAAAAAAATTGTCGGCAAAAGGCAAATCCTCTGCATAAGCCCGATGCAGATCCGCGCGGCGGCCTACCCTGGCATGGGCAATATCAAGCATATACGGCGATGGATCCACACCGGTAAGGTATGCCCCCTTCCCCATAAAGGGGAGCAAACTGCCGCCGTTACCGCAGCCAATGTCAAGCAGTCGCTTTCCGCATAACGGCTGAATCATTTCCAACATCAGCCGGCTTTCCAGCTCAAGCGTCATCTGGTTGGCCGGTCTGTTCAGCCATTGATCATAGGCAAGCGCATCTTCGTAATTATACACATATCCCATAATATAATTTTGTAATTAAAAAATGAGGATTTTTCAAGGCTAAAGCGCTTGCGCCCGGATTGTTTAAGGGAATTATGCCTGTAGTATAAAAGTCGGCTTTTTTCTTTTTTTGCGCTTGTTTCTCCCCCACTGTATTGTTAGATTTATTCCGCATTGATTCATAAATCTCTGACAAAAGGCATGTTGCCATGAAATTCGCTAAATACCACGGCCTGGGAAACGACTATATAGTTATTAACCCGTCTGACTGCACCAATAACTTGTCAGCCGGCCAGATTTACCTAATCTGCCACAGAAACTACGGGCTTGGCGCGGATGGGATTCTGCTGGGACCGTTTGACGATCATCAGGCGGATGCCATGGTGCGGATTTTCAATCCGGACGGCAGCGAGGCGGAAAAAAGCGGCAACGGCTTGCGGATTTTTGCCAGACACCTCTGGGAGCAGGGAATTGTTAAAAAAGATGAGATGACCGTTAAAACTGCCGGGGGCATCGCGCACTGTAGAAAGGATAAAGTTTCCGGCCTGATCAGCGTTGATATGGGGACAATTACCTTCCATAGCGACGAGATTCCGGCTGCCGGTCCGCCAAGGGAAATAATTGAAGAA
This sequence comes from Desulfobacterales bacterium, assembly GCA_018399235.1. Taxonomy (GTDB): domain Bacteria; phylum Desulfobacterota; class Desulfobacteria; order Desulfobacterales; family Desulfosalsimonadaceae; genus M55B175. The sequence continues at coordinate 1,557 of JAGYOX010000004.1, forward strand.
GAAATCATGGTTGAGGGCAAACCCATGACCATTTCAGCTGCCGGCATCGGCAATCCCCATTGCGTGATTCTTAAAAAAGAGATTTCCGAGGCGGAAACCCGCGCCTTGGGCCCCAAACTGGAGGCCCACGCCCTGTTCCCCAGACGAACCAATGTCCAGTTTTTAAAGCCCCTGGATCGTTCAAACATTCAGATTGAAATTTGGGAACGGGGAGCGGGATATACTTTGGCCTCGGGCAGCAGCAGTGCAGCTGCGGCCGCTGTGGCCCACCGCCTGGGATTCTGTGGTCCGGATATGACGGTACACATGCCCGGAGGAAAACTTACCATACATATAGACCCGGATCACCGCGTGGCATTAAAGGGACCGGTCACCCGGATAGCCGAGGGTTATCTGCATCCGGAACTTTTTGACCAGAAACTGCCGGATAGAATTCAACCAAAGAAATAAGAGACGCTGTACCAATAAACCAACGGACTACTTAAGTCATGCACGGATTTTTTAAAGTTACACCGCTTGATACTGTTTTCCGCCACATGCATCGGTTTGGCGTGATGGATATGGAGACGATCCCCCTTAACCAGGCAAACGGCCGGATTCTGGCCCAAAACATTATCCCGGAGTCAAACTATCCGGATTTCAACCGCGCCACAATGGACGGCTTTGCCGTTAAAGCCGAGTCAACCTTTGGCGCATCAGAGGCAAACCCGGTTTATCTCACGTTAACGGGAAACATTGACATGGGAGAAATACCGGCAGCCGCCATACAAGCAACAGAAACAATGGCCATCTCAACCGGCGGCATGCTGCCTGAAGGGGCAAATGGGGTGGTGATGCGGGAGTATGCAACTGAAGTCGACGAGATCACCATAGAAATCGTCCGCAGTATCGCCCCCTGGAGCAATGTGATCACGGAGGGAGAAGATATGGCGGCCGGTGAAATCGTACTGGCTTCCGGAACCAGGCTTCGTCCCCAGGAATGCGGGACCCTGGCCGCCCTTGGCCGGCATCGGGTCGATGTGTTCAAAAAGCCACGAATCGGGATTATTTCGACAGGCGACGAGATTGTTCCCGTTGAAAAAAAACCACCAACCGGCAAAATACGGGATGTCAATACCTATACGCTGGCGGCCATGGTCGAAAACTGCGGCGGCATTGCCAAATCCTATGGCATTATCGCCGATGATGCCGACATATTGAAAAAAACATGCCTTAACGCATTGAACGGCTCCGATATCTTGATGATATCCGGCGGCAGCTCAGTAGGCAATCGTGACATGACCATCGAGGCCATCACCAACCTACCGGATGCCGAAATAATGGTTCACGGCATTCCGTTAAGCCCCGGGAAACCGACGATTCTTGCCAGATCAGGTCATATCCAGGTATGGGGGCTGCCAGGCCAGGTGACTTCAACCATGATCGTTTTTGACCGGATCGTCCGAGGCTTTATCGACCATATGGCAGGGCTTAACCCCGCCTCTGGGACGACGGATTTGTGTGTCCCCGCCTTTTTGACCCGGAATATCTCTTCTACCCCCGGGCGGACCGATTACATCCGGGCCCGCCTCAAAAAAGAGGGAAACCGGTATCTGGCAGATCCGATTCTGGGCAAATCCGGACTCATCCATACCATGATCAAGGCGGACGGCCTCATTGAAATCGGCATGAATACCGAAGGCCTTGAAAAGGGAACACTCGTTAATGTTATCGTATTTAAATAAACGGAGGAACCGACGATGAGTTCATATAAACGAAATATATATCTCGAAAAAAAAACACTGGAAGAAGCCCGGCAGGTGGTCTTTGATAATTTCTCAACCGGTCGAATGGAAGCCGATTCGATCCCGGTGACCGAGTCGGTGGGCCGGGTACTTGCCGAACCGGTTTTTGCCGACATATCCTCACCCAATTTTCACGCCGCGGCCATGGACGGGGTGGCAGTGAAAGCAGCGGAAACATTCGGCGCATCTGAATCCAACCCGCTGGAATTTCAGGTCGGACAAAATGCATTCTATGTCAACACCGGGCACATCATGCCCGAAGGCACGGATGCGGTAATCATGATCGAACAGATCAACCTGGTGAAAAACGATCGGCTTGAAATCGAATCATCGGTTTATCCATGGCAGAATGTCCGTAAAATGGGCGAAGATATTGTGGAGACCGAACTCTTGTTCCCGCGAAATCACAAAATAACCCCTTATTGCCTCGGCGCGTTGATCACCGCGGGCATCACAAACGTTTGCGTCTGGAAAAAACCGACGGTATTAATCGTCCCGACCGGTTCCGAACTGGTTGAATATACGGACGCAGATCTGCAAAATTTGCCGGCCGGCCAAATCCTGGAGGCCAATTCCCATATGCTGGGCAAACTCGTGGAGGCCTGCGGCGGTACCTACATCCGCCACGATATCGTGGCCGATGACACCGCAGCCATCCGGAATGCGCTTAAAAAAACCGGTACAAGGGGTGTTGACCTCATCATGATCCTGGGCGGATCATCCGCCGGATCCGAGGATTACGCCAAGGCGGTCATTGATGAACTGGGCATCGTTCTTGTCCACGGTGTGACCATGATGCCCGGAAAACCCGTCATCGTTGGCGAAATAGATCAGAAACCGGTTTTTGGCATGCCCGGCTATCCGGTATCCGCCATTATCGCATTTGAACAACTTGTTCAGCCTGTGCTTTTGCAAATGCTTCACCAGCCGGAACCCGAAACAAATAAAATCGAAGCCCTGCCCACCCGCAAGCTGGCCTCAAAACTCGGGGTGGAGGAATTTATCCGTGTTAAACTCGGAAAGGTGGGGGATAAAATCGTTGCAACCCCGCTGCCCAGGGGGGCGGGATGTATCACCAGTTTTACCGAGGCAGACGGCATTATCCGGATTCCAAACGAGATTGAGGGGCTGACGGAAAACACCCCGGTCCCGGTTGAACTGCTTCGGCCGTTAAAAAACATTTACAATACCATCGTTTCCGTGGGCAGTCATGACAACACTCTCGATATTATTGCAGATATGATCCGTGGAAAAAGCAATCAGGCGACACTCTCCTCAAGCCATGTGGGCAGCATGGGCGGGCTTATGGCCATTAAAAAAGGCCTATGCCATATCGCCGGCACGCATTTGCTTGATGCCTCGGACGGCAGTTATAATATTTCATATATCAAGCGGTACCTGCCGGAGCGCTCCGTCCATTTGATCCATCTTGTCAAGCGGGACCAGGGCCTGATTGTAAAGCCCGGCAACCCTAAACAAATCAAGGATATCAAGGATCTTGCCCGGCCGGAGGTGCAGTTTATCAATCGACAGGGCGGCTCCGGCACACGGATCCTGTTGGATTATCGCTTGGGACAGCTGAATATTTCTCCGGATCATATTTTAGGATATGCCAATGAAGAATATACCCACATGGCGGTGGCAGTAGCTGTGCTGAGCGGTGCGGCCGACGTTGGCCTGGGTATACAGGCAGCCGCCAAGGCGCTAAACCTGGAGTTTATCCCCGTGGTCACAGAATCCTATGATCTGGTCATACCGGATGAATACGTGGACACGCCATTTATCCGGCTGCTTCTTGAAATTATCCGCTCGACGGATTTTAAATCAAGGGTCGACTCGCTTGGGGGGTATCATGTGGATCATACCGGCGCGTTGATCTGGAAAAGCAGCTGATATGGCGCCCTATGAGTTGATCGATCATACGGCGGATCTGGGCATTGCCGTTACGGCGGAGGATATCTACGAATTGTTCGAGACCGCGGCGCATGCTATGTTCGAGCAGATCATCGACACCGGCATGTTAAGCGGTGAGAAGAAAACCGCAATCACTGTTACCGGCATTGATCAACCGGATTTAATGATCAGCTGGCTGCGCGAACTTTTGTTTTTCTGGAATGGCCGGGAGCGTCTGGTCAAACGGGTGCACATCGAGCAAATAAAAGATACCCAAATCACTGCCAATATATGGCATGACCCGTTTGATCCGGCCCGGCATGAAATTTTATCGGACATCAAGGCGGTTACCTATCACGGGTTAAGCGTCGAGCAGACAGAACACGAATGGCGTGCGCTTATCATTTTTGATGTGTGATTTGATGGGTATTGGGTATTGGGTGTTAGGTATTGGGTGTTAGGTGTTAGGTATTATGGAACTCATCCAAATTGACCCCTATCGATGGGAAATTAAAAAAACCGGCGCCATGCGCGTTCCAGCCCGGATATACTCAAGCGAAAAGCTCATTGAAGCGGTTAAAAAGGATGAAACCTTCCGCCAACTGGTAAATGTAGCCCAGCTGCCGGGTATTTTAACCGCTGCCATGGCTATGCCGGATATCCACTGGGGTTATGGCTTCCCAATCGGCGGGGTGGCCGGGTTTGACTGTGACGACGGGGTTATCTCCCCCGGCGGCGTCGGATATGACATCAACTGCGGGGTGCGGCTTGCAGTTACGAATCTGACTTATGAAGAGATCAAACCCCACCTTGAGAACCTGACAAGCGCCCTCTATCAAAAAATTCCCACCGGCGTAGGCTCAACCGGACAACTCAAACTATCCAATGCGGAGCTTAAAAAAGTTTTAAGGCAGGGAAGCCGGTGGGCAGTCTCCAAAGGATACGGGGAACCCGAGGACATCTATCACACCGAAGATCAAGGATGCATGACGGATGCCGATCCGGACGCGGTCAGTCAGAAGGCTATGGAACGTGGTCGCAAACAGCTGGGCACGCTTGGATCCGGCAACCATTTTCTGGAGATCGGCGTGGTAGAAAAAGTCCATGATCCTGAAACAGCAGATGTTTTCGGCCTATCAAAAGGTCTTATAACCATATTGCTGCACACCGGCTCCCGAGGATTTGGCCATCAAACCTGTGACGATTTTCTGTCCGGCATGACGCGCAGCTTAACCATCGACAGCATGGAGCTGCCGGATCGCCAACTGGCCTGCGCCAAAATTCAATCTTCAGCCGGCAGGCAATACTATCGGGCCATGGCATGCGCCGCCAACTTCGCCTGGACCAACCGGCAGATCCTGCTGCATAACGCCAGGGAAAGCTTTCAGCGGGCTTTAGGAGTCAGCCCGCGGCAGATGGGCATACGCCAAGTTTATGACATATGCCATAATATCGCCAAATTTGAAAATCACACAATCGACAATGTATCCAGACGCATTTGTGTTCACCGAAAAGGCGCTACCCGAGCTTTTCCCCCACATCATCCGGATCTGTGCGAGGATTACCGGAATACCGGCCAGCCGATTCTTATCCCCGGCGATATGGGGAGGGCCTCATATGTATTGGCCGGCACACCGCAGGCCATGGCCGAAACTTTCGGCTCCACCTGCCATGGGGCCGGCCGGATGTTGAGCCGGAAAGCGGCGAAAAAGTCCGCCAAGGGCCGATCGCTTGAAAAAGAGCTGGCGGAAAAAGGGGTTATCGCCCGCTGGACGGGAAAATTTACACTGGCCGAAGAAATGCCAGAGGCCTATAAGGATGTCACCGAGGTCGTCAAGGCGGTGGAGGGTTCCGGAATTTCAAAAATTGTGGCAAAGCTCAGGCCCATAGCCGTTATAAAAGGATAATATAAAAAATAAGGAGGCAGCAATGACACCGGAGATTTTCAGGGAATATGATATCAGGGGACTTGTGGACGAGCAAATCACAGATGAGGATGTGCTTTCTTTAGGGCGGGGCATCGGCACCTACCTTGCCGAACACGGATGCCATCATCTAACCCTGGGCCGGGACTGTCGGCTGAGTTCCGAACGGTTTAATGAACAGATGATCAAAGGGCTTATTCAAAGCGGCTGCCATATAACGGATATCGGCATTTGCCCGACACCCGTGCTTTATTTTTCCATCCGGCATTTAAAACAGGAAGGCGGGGTCATGATCACGGCGAGCCATAACCCACCGGAATATAATGGCTTCAAAGTCTGCTTGGGAATGGACTCCGTACATGGCCGGGAAATACAGAAAATCAGAGAAATTATCGAAAAAAGAGCATTTATCGACGGCCAGGGCAGCCTGAGCGAAGCGGATGCCGTCACCCCATACAAGCAATACCTGGAAGAAAACATCCAGATCCCCAATCCTTTGAAAGTCGGTATTGATGCTGGAAACGGCACCGCCGGGGTTATTGGCGTCCCGATTATAAGGCGGCTGAACTGTGAAGTATACGATATATACTGCGAAATGGACGGTAATTTCCCCAATCACGAGGCCGATCCCACAGTCGCCGCCAACCTGGAGGACCTGATCGCACTGGTAAAAGAAAAAAAATTGGATGTCGGCATCGGATATGACGGCGACGGCGACCGGATCGGAGTGATTGATGAAAACGGAGAGATTATTTACGGCGACCAGCTGATGATTATTTTTTCAAGAGAAATTCTGTCGCGAAAACCTGGCGCGACGTTTATATCGGAAGTTAAATGCTCGAAAACCATGTATGATGATATTGAAAAAAACGGGGGCCGGGCCATCATGTGGAAAACCGGCCACTCCTTAATTAAAGAAAAAATGAAGATTGAGAAGGCCGAGCTTGCCGGTGAAATGAGCGGACACATGTTCTTCGCCGACCGCTATTTAGGTTATGATGACGCTGTTTACGCCTCCTGCCGGTTAATTGAGATCCTGTCCAGGACAGGAAAAACGGTTTCCGAGCTGCTCTCAGATGTACCACCGACCTACAGCACACCGGAAATCCGCGTAGAATGCCCGGATCATATCAAATTTAAGGTGGTTGAAAAACTCACCGAGGCCTTTCGTAAAGAATACAATGTGATCGATATTGACGGGGTTCGGATTGTATTTGACGACGGGTGGGGGCTGGTTCGGGCGTCCAATACCCAGCCGGCCCTGGTTCTTCGGTTTGAAGCGCTGTCGCAGGACCGGCGGGACGAAATCAAAAACATGGTCGAATCCAGGCTTGAAGAAATCCAAAATACCCTCTAAATATAATTTATTGTAGGAGTTACTTCCTTCTTGACGGAGTTTTCCAGTTGGGGCAGAAAGTTGCTTCAAAGACTATACATTCATTAGTATGATGATTGGTGGCAATTAACAGGAGAGCCAAAATGAAAGTCTTAATCAGTGACAATCTTGGGGAAGCCGGCGTTGACCTGTTCGAAAAAGAAACCGGCATTGATGTGGATGTAAAAACAGGTCTGTCCCCTGATGAGTTGAAATCGATTATTCAGGACTACGACGCCTTGGTCATCCGAAGCGCCACCAAGGTTACCAAGGATCTCTTAAACAGCGCCCAAAATTTGAAGGTCGTCGGACGGGCGGGCATCGGTCTGGACAACGTAGATATCCCGGCGGCGACAAAAAAGGGGGTTGTGGTGATGAACACGCCGGGCGGCAACGTGGTCACTACAGCCGAGCACACCATAGCGCTGATGATGAGCCTGACCCGAAATATCCCCCGGGGAACGGCTTCCCTCAAAGCCGGGCGGTGGGATAAAAAAAATCTGCAAGGCCGGGAGATTATGAATAAAATCCTGGGGGTCATCGGGTTCGGCAAAATCGGGGCGGTGGTCGCCGAACGCGCAAGGGGCCTTAAAATGCGGATCATGGTCTATGACCCGGTAATACCGCCTGAGACAATTGAAAAAAAAGGATTTGAACCGGTTTCCCTGGAAACGCTCTACCGACAAGCCGACTATATCACTGTACATGTCCCCAAAAGCAAAAACACCCTGGGTATGCTCAATGCTGTGGCATTTGAAAAGATGAAACCGGGGGTTATGCTGATCAATTGCGCTCGCGGGGGCATTGTGGATGAGGCCGCTCTGAAGGATGCTTTGGAATCCGGCAAAATTGCCGGTGCAGCCCTGGATGTATTTGAAACCGAACCGCCGCCGGAGGATCATCCGCTACTATCTTTTGATAACGTAGTGGCCACCCCACATCTTGGCGCATCCACAATTGAAGCCCAAACCAATGTAGCCGTGGCCGTCGCCCAGCAGATTATCGAATATCTAAAAAACAACAATATCATAAACGCTGTCAATGCGCCCTCGATACCCGGAGAGCTTTTGAGGAAGCTTAAGCCTTATCTTTTTCTGGCCGAACGGATGGGGTGCATGGTCTCCCAGTTTACCGGCGGCCAGCTAAAAGAGATAAGTGTTGAATACAATGGAGACTTTCAAGGGCTTGACATGTCGCCGGTGACAACAGGCTTCTTGAAAGGCCTACTTGATCCGATGGTGCCGGATGAGATCAACACGGTCAATGCCCCAATTCTAGCCAAGGAAAAAGGGATTAGGGTATCGGAATCCAGCAGCGCAGAGTCCTATGAGTTTACCAACCTGATCAGCGCGCATGTGATAACCACGGAAGAAGAATATCGCGTGGCGGGCACCGTATTTGGTAAATTGGATTCCAGGATCGTGCGAATAAATGATTTCCGGATCGAAATCGTGCCCCAGGGGCATCTGACATTGATTCATAACCTGGATGAGCCGGGTGCCATCGGGAGCATCGGACAAACGCTGGGGGATAACGGCATCAATATATCCAGGATGCAGGTCGGCCGGGAAGCCAACGGGGAAAATAATATCATACTGATCCGGACGGATAGCCCGATGACCAAGCCCGTAATTGAACAAATCCGTGCCCTGCCCAAGGTAAAAAACATAAGAACCTTTGAATTATAAACCGTCGAGAGGTGAAAAATGTCAGGAGAGCAACATCAAAACAATAAATCAAAAACCAATGATACAGACGCAAATGAAGGGCCATCAGTTGCAATGCCTGAAATTAATTTTTCGACTTTTATCCTATCATTAAACTCCTCGGCCCTTGTCCATTTAGGGTTGGAAACCGACCCGTCCACCGGCACCCAAAAGCCCAACCTGCCGCTCGCCAAACAAACAATTGATATCCTGGCCATGCTGTCGGATAAAACCAGCGGGAATTTAACCAATGATGAACAACATCTCTTGACAAACATCTTATACGAATTACGTCTTATGTATGTTAAACAAAAAAAAGAGTCTTCATCTTAACAAACGGCCAACAACTGAATTTAAAAGTGATCCCCCGGACTGCAGCCGGGATTGAGCCTAAAAGCAACTTTTGCGATTGGGTAGAGGGACGGAGGCACTAAGGCGATTCATCAGATTTTGTCATTTCGAGCGATAGCGAGAAATCTTTAACAAACAAGATTCCTCGTCGCTTACGCTCCTCGGAATGACAACGGTGTAAGTCTTTACAAAATGGGCATTAATGGTAAATGCGATGCAGCGGCGGGCTTTAGCCCGCCATTCGCCAAAGCGGCTGCAGCAGCAAAACGCGTCCGCTGGAAGGCTAAAGCCTTCCGCTACATGGGGTATACAAATTTTGTTAAACAGTAGAGAATCCTGAATACTGAAACCTTGAGTATGACACCTTGAACCTTAAACCTTAAACCTTAAACCTTGAACCTTAAGTTATTTAAAAAGGAGACCGAATTTATGATGACTTCAAAATTCCCATCCGGATTAATTATAAAACCAATAATCGGCATCATGGTCATTATCGGCCTGATTTTTATCGGGGCCAACGAATATACAGGCGCAGCCGCCGCTAAGCCGGCGAAAACCGCATTTGTTCCCCAAAACTTCACCGAACTGGCAGAGGCGGCAAGCCCGGCAGTGGTTAATATACGAACCGTTAAAACAATTGAAGGCGGCGGCCGTGTATTCCAGCATTTCTTTCAAGGCCCCCGCGGCCATGGTGACATGTTTGATGAGTTCTTTAAACAATTTTTTGATGAGGACCCGCGAGAATTCAAACAAAAAAGCCTGGGCTCCGGCTTTATCTTTGACGAGGACGGCTATATCGTTACCAACCATCATGTCATCAAGGGTGCCGACGAGATCCAGGTCAAGTTAAAAAACGGCGAAGAGTATGATGCGGAAATCAAGGGTGCAGACCCCTCCACCGACTTGGCGCTAATCAAAATCAAGGCGGATAAAAATCTGCCTACCCTTAAACTGGGCGACTCCAATGCGCTTAAAATCGGTCAGTGGATCGTCGCCATCGGCAACCCTTTCGGCCTGGAGCATACGGTAACCGCCGGTATTATTAGCGCCCAGGGACGCGTGATTGGCGCCGGGCCCTATGATGATTTTATTCAGACTGATGCCTCAATTAATCCAGGAAACTCCGGCGGCCCCCTAATCAGTATGGATGGGGAAGTTGTAGGCATTAGCACTGCCATCGTCGCAGGCGGTAACGGCATTGGATTTGCCATTCCCATTTCCATGGCTAAAGATATCATTGACCAGCTTAAACAAACGGGGGAAGTCACGCGGGGATGGCTCGGGGTCGGCATTCAGGACCTGGATAATGAGCTTAAAGAATACTACGACGTTGACCAAGGCGTGTTGGTCACACAGGTTTTCCCGGGGGATCCGGCGGATAAGGCGGGAATTAAGCCACAGGATATTATTCTTTCCGTGAACGGCAAATCGGTAGATTCGGCAAGGGATCTATCCAAAGTAGTTGCTGGCCTTGCCGTAGGCGAAGAAGCCAAAATCAAAATCAACCGGAAAGGCGATATCAAAACCATAGAAGTCGAAATCGCCAAACGGGATGAGAGCCACCTGGCCTCCGTGCAGGGAGAATCCCTTGACAAGTCCTTGGATGAGCTTGGGATGGAAGTATCTAATATAAATCAGAATATTGCGGAACAGTTTAACCTGACCAGCCGGGAGGGCGTCATTGTTGCTGAGGTGAGATCAAATAGCAAAGCGGCGGAAGCCGGCATCCGAAAGGGAGATATTATTAAGGAAGTGAATCATCAGGCGGTTAGCTCGGTAGCTGATTATGAATCCGTCCTTAATCAAACCGATGAGGGAGATGTCCTTCAATTCTATATCAAACGCGCTCAGCGCGGATATATCGTTATCAAAATGACAAAATAAACAGTTATTTCAAATTGATATGCTGCCTTCCCGGGAGATCCGATCCTTTGCAAAGATCAATCTATACCTTGAAATAGTCGGCAAACGAACAGACGGGTATCATGATCTGATCACTCTGATGTGTTTAATTGATCTGCATGATACCCTCCGGATTGAATTTGACACGCCTGCCACGCAGGTTGCCTGCAACCATCCGGATGTACCGGAAAATGAATCCAACCTGGCGGTAAAAGCCGCCTCGAAGTTTTTTGACGCCATAAACAGTCGGGATCATATTTCTGTGTTCATTGATAAAAAAATCCCGGTCGGAGCCGGCCTTGGCGGCGGCAGCAGCAATGCCGCTGCTGTTTTAAACGCCCTCAACCATTGGTACCGATTCCCCCTTCCCCGGAATGCCCTGATGGATTTAGGTGCACAAATCGGCGCGGATGTACCTTTTTTTGTTTATGGCCACCCTGCCCTGGCAACAGGTATCGGGGATCGCATTGCGGCCTATCATCACCACTTACCCGCCTATCCCATTGTACTCATATACCCGGCAAAGCCTCTCTCAACTGCGGAAGTCTATCGAAAATTGAATTTTGGATTGACAAAAAGCAAAAAAATAAATAGAAAAAATACTTTTAGGCATATTCGGGAACAGGACATCACTTGTATCCTTTATAATGATTTTGAGCCGACAGCGTTTAAAATCAACCCGGAAATTGCTGATGCAAAATCACTTTTACTGGCTCTGGGAGCCGGGGGAGCGCTTATGTCCGGCAGCGGATCAACAGTATTCGGTATTTATCCGGACTTGAAGGATGCGCACAATGCATTTGCAAATATCAAAGGGCGGCATCCACAATGGGAAGTCTTTATATCAAGGCTGCGGATTGGTTGAAATGCCATTTCATCAAAGAACGGCCTTGCTGGGGCGTCGTCAAGAGGTAAGACACAGGATTTTGGTTCCTGCATTCGGAGGTTCGAATCCTCCCGCCCCAGCCAAGTATACAAAAAATGAGACGATATAATGACGGTTGAAAACGACTATATTATTTTTGCGGGAAACTCGAATCCCATCCTGTGCAAGGCCATAGCCGAATATTTGAATCGCCAGCTAGGGGGTGCCAAGGTCAAACGCTTCAGTGACGGGGAAATTCAGATTGAAATACATGAAAATGTCCGGGCCAAAGATGCCTTTGTCATTCAATCCACAAGCTCTCCGGTCAATGATAATCTGATGGAACTGCTGCTGATGATTGATGCGCTCAAACGCTCATCAGCCAAACGCATCACTGCGGTTATTCCCTATTTCGGCTACGCCCGCCAGGATAAAAAGGTCGCCCCAAGGGTGCCAATCAGCGCGAAGTTAGCGGCGGATTTACTGACTACGGCCGGTGCCAACAGAATCATTACCATGGATCTTCATGCCGGTCAGATACAGGGGTTTTTCAATACGCCGGTGGATAACCTGTTTGCCGCGCCTGTGCTTATCGAGTATATGAAAAATAATTATAGTAACGATATGGTGATTGTTTCCCCGGACGCCGGTGGAGTGGAACGGGCCAGGGCTTTTGCCAAACGGCTTGAAGCCGGTCTTGCCATCATCGATAAACGACGGGATGCCCCTAACAAAGCCAAGGCCATGGCGGTCATCGGTGATGTGACAGGGAAAAAGGCCGTCATCCTGGATGACATGGTAGATACGGCCGGGACATTAACTCAAGCGGCCAACGCGGTGATGGAAAACGGTGCCAGTGAAGTCCATGCCTGCTGCACGCATGCGGTCCTTTCAGGACCGGCTATTGATCGGATAAAAGAGTGCGCTCTATCCAGGGTGGTGGTCACCGATACCATCCCGCTTTCGGATAAAGGCCTGGCTTGTGAGAAAATTAAAATCCTGTCAATTGCCAACCTTTTCGGAGAGGCAATTATCAGGAGCCATACCGGCGATTCTGTAACCTCACTGTTTGTATAAAGACAAAAAAACTGTTAATGGAGGCGAATAAATATTGGATCGATATCAAATAACAGCAAAACAACGTGGAAAAACTGGAAAAGGCGCCGCCCGGTCGTTGCGGCGGATGGGCGATATGCCGGCTGTGCTATACGGGGCAGACATCGATAGTATGCCTCTGTCTATCAATATTCATGATATGGAGCTTTTGTTAACCAAAGTCAGCCCCAGCCAGGCATTGCTGGATTTGCAGATTGAAAACGGCGCAAAAGACAAGAAAACCGTTATGATCAAGGAGCTGCAGATTGATCCGGTAAAGTTTAACTATCTGCATATAGATTTTTATGAAGTCAGAATGGATCAGCAGATCACGACTACCGTACCGGTAGTGGCTACCGGCACCTCCAAGGGGGTTGAAGAAGGCGGAATCCTGCAGATTATTCGCCGGGAACTCGAAGTCAGCTGCTTGCCGGGCGATATTCCCGAACAGATCGAAATCGATATCACCGATCTGGATGTTGGCGATTCAATCCATGTCGAGGATATTCATCTGGGTGAGAAACTCGAGATCCCCTATGAAACCAACTTCACCATCTTGACGGTTGTCAGCCCGGTCATAGAGAAAGAGGAAGAGGCCGAAGCTGAAGAAGGCGAAGAAGGCGAAGAAGGGGAAGCTGAAGGTGAAGCTGAAGCTACCGGCGAAGTGGAAGAGGAATAATCGGCCATCGTCAAACGGATGCTTATTTTTGCCGGCCTATGATGCACATAGCCCCCTGGTTAATAGCCGGCCTGGGCAATCCGGGCCGAAAGTATGCTTCGTCGAGGCACAATGCCGGTTTTATGGTCATTGATCACATTGCTGACGCCAATCATGTCACCATCAGCCGGAACAAATTTGATGCTGATTTCGGCCGGGGAAATATTGACGGATTTGATGCGGTCTTATTAAAACCCATGGCGTATATGAATCGCAGTGGGCTGCCGATAAGCCGAATGGCCGCTTTTTTTCAGATACCTTTGGATCATCTGCTGGTGATCCATGATGATATTGATATTGGTTACGGAAAAATTAAAATCAAAGCGAAAGGAGGGCATGGAGGACATAATGGATTAAGGTCTATTATCGATGCCGTTGGAAGCGGGGACTTTCCCCGGCTGAGAATCGGTATCGGGCGGCCCGAGACAGCTGTTGACATCAGCGGCTATGTCTTGGGGAATTTTGCCACAGATGAATGGCGGGAGTTTGGACCGATACTGGATAAAACAGCAGAAGCTGTGGATACTATTCTTAGGCATGGCGTTGTTGAAGGCATGAATCGTTTCAATTAACGTTTAACACAGGTATATTTTTTTAACTGATTAGTTAAGGGAGGGTTGACATGGAATGGATATTGAACAATATTCCACTAAGTTGTACAATTGTAGGGATTATTGGAATCCTTTATTCGCTGGTGGTTGCCGGCGTCATTAAAGGCGCGGCGACCGGGGATGCCAAGATGGGCGAAATCGCAAGCGCCATTCAAGAAGGCTCCATCGCCTATCTGAACAGACAGCTCAAAAGCATGGCGATCGTTGGCATCATTATCTTTCTCGTCATTTTCTTCGGTCTGAATGCCAAAACCGCCATCGGCTTTCTGGTCGGTGCCGTAGCCTCATATTTAGCCGGCTATATCGGCATGCGCGTATCGGTTCTGGCAAACGTAAGGGTTGCCGAAGCATGCAAAAAAGGGTTGGCCTCGGGTCTCAGCCTGGCGTTTAAAGGCGGCTCTGTGACCGGCATGCTGGTTGCCGGACTGGCGCTGACTGCGATTTCCGGCTACTTCGCCTTTTTGGCGAACTCCGCACCGGAAGGTACAGCCCTGAAAGACCTGGTCGTTCCCTTGGTTGCTCTGGGCTTTGGCGGCAGCTTGGTTTCGATCTTTGCCCGTCTTGGCGGCGGAATATTCACCAAGGGCGCCGACGTTGGGGCAGATCTGGTTGGAAAAGTCGAGGCTGGCATCCCTGAAGACGACCCCCGCAACCCGGCAACCATCGCCGACAACGTCGGGGATAACGTTGGCGACTGCGCCGGCATGGCCGCTGATCTTTTTGAAACCTACGCGGTAACGGTTGTTGCCGCCATGCTTTTGGGCGCCTTGATGTTTAAAGGAAATGAGATGGCCGTCCATTTCCCGCTGGTCCTGGGCGCGGTTTCCATTATCGCCTCAATCATCGCTACCTTTTTTGTCCGGCTGGGCAAAAGCGAATACATTATGGGAGCCTTGTATAAAGGAATGTTCGGTGCCGCCATTTTGGCTGCCATCGCGTTCTACTTTGTCACTACCGGTCTTATGACTGAAATAAACGGCATTCCGGCGCTCAATTTATATTACGCGTCTCTGGTCGGTCTGGTATTAACCGTTCTCATCGTTATTATCACGGAATACTACACCGGCATATATAAACCGGTAAAAGGAATTGCGGAGGCTTCAACCACCGGGCATGCCACCAACATTATTGCCGGTCTGGCGGTCAGCCTTCAGTCCACTGCGGCACCGGTTCTGGCCATCTGTCTGGCCATCGGCATCGCATATTCATTTGCGGGCCTTTATGGTATTGCGATTGCTACAGTGGCGATGCTGTCTATGACGGGCATGGTTATTGCTATTGATGCCTATGGCCCGATCACAGATAATGCCGGTGGTATTGCAGAAATGGCAGAACTGGACGACAGCGTCCGCGCAGTAACTGACCCGCTGGACGCGGTCGGCAACACCACCAAGGCAGTGACCAAAGGCTATGCCATCGGCTCTGCCGGTCTTGCCGCCCTGGTTCTTTTCGCCTCCTACACCCAGGAGTTCGCTCTGCAGGCTGAGGAGATGGCCGCAGCAGCCGGTACGGCTATTGTAAATATTACCTTTGACCTATCCAATGTGGACGTTATCATCGGCCTGTTTATCGGTGGCCTTCTGCCTTTTCTGTTCGGCTCAATGGCCATGCAGGCGGTGGGGCGTGCCGGAAGCGCCGTTGTTGACGAGGTTCGCAGACAGTTCCGCGAGATTCCGGGTATCATGGAAGGCACAGCCAAACCGGATTATCACAACTGTGTTGATATTGTTACCAAGTTCGCATTGAAGGAAATGATGGTGCCTGCCCTGCTGCCGGTAGTAGCGCCCCTTCTGGTCGGCTTCCTGCTGGGCAAAGTGGCATTGGGCGGACTCTTGATCGGCAGCATTATCACCGGTCTGTTTGTCGCCATTTCCATGACCACCGGTGGTGCAGCATGGGATAATGCGAAAAAATACATCGAGGACGGCTTCTTCGGCGGCAAGGGCAGTGATGCCCATAAAGCTGCGGTTACAGGTGATACCGTCGGCGATCCGTATAAAGATACGGCCGGTCCGGCGATCAACCCCATGATCAAGATCCTGAACGTCGTGGCCTTGCTCATGGTACCGTTCCTTATGTAATCGTTTTTGGCCGCAGGCCAATACAAAGCTAAAAAAAGGGATTGGCGGGGGTTTCCGTCAATCCCTTTTTTTATTGAATCAACCTTTAAAATCTGGTATAAATACTTTTTATGTTTTAAATCGAACAGACGGCATTATAGAGGGATGTTATATCGTGGTGATAACTATGGCTAAAAAAGCACAAGCCCAAAAACAAAACCTTAAATCATTTCAAGTCGGTGACCTGGCGGTATACCCGGCACATGGGGTGGGACGGATCGAATCCATCGAAAGTAGAACCATTAACGGCGACAAACATGACTTTTATATCATGAAAATCCTTGATAATGGCATGGTCATTATGATTCCAACCATGAATGTTGAATCCGTCGGGCTTCGTGAGATTATCCATGAAAGTGAGATCCCGGACATCTATTCGGTTTTAAAACAAAAAAAGGATGAAATTTTTGACAACCAGACATGGAACCGGCGATATAAAGAATATATGGATAAAATCAAAACAGGCTCGCTTTATGATGTTGCCGAAGTTTTCAGGGACCTGTTTCTGTTAAAACTGGCAAAAGATCTATCCTTTGGGGAGCGCAAGCTACTGGATACAGCAAAAGGCCTCCTTTTACGAGAGCTCTGCACGGCAAAAAATATCGACGAAAACACCATGTGGGATGAAATCGAATCCCTGTTTCAAACCCTGCAGTAAAAATTTATTACCCTATGACCGACCAATGGTCGATTTCTTTTACTGTCACCAAGTCGGAAGCGGGTACCCGACTGGATACCCTGATCGCCTCCCACCACCCTGAATTATCAAGAAATATTGTCAGCCGTTTGATCCGGGAAGGGGCCGTCCGGGTAAACAACCGGACCTGCAAGCCTGCATTCAAAGCTTTAGAAGGAAGCCATGTCACCGGCACGATCACTGCCTTTAAAGATTCGGGGGCGGCAGATGCCTTGGTGCCGGAATCCATCCCCATTGATATCCTGTTTGAAGACGAGCAATGCCTCGTCCTTAACAAGCCGCCAGGTCTGGTTGTCCATCCCGCCCCCGGCCATGATCGCCAAACACTGGCCAATGCGCTGATCCACCACCGGCCTGAACTTGACGGTGTGGGAAATATAGCCGGCCGGCCCGGTATCGTTCATCGACTGGACAAGGACACTTCCGGTCTTCTTCTGGTGGCAAAATCAGAAACAGCATTTAACCATCTATCTGCCCAGTTTAAAGCGCGGAACGTTGAAAAAAAATATCTTGGACTCGTCTACGGACAGCCAAAAGGGGAAATCGGCCAAATCAATCTTCCCATCGGTCGCCACACCATTCATCGGAAAAAAATGTCGTCATCCCGATATTCAAAAGGTCGAACGGCTGAAACATTATGGCGAATCAAAGCCCGTTATGATCAGATAGCACTTATTGAATACACCATAAAAACCGGCCGAACGCACCAAATCCGGGTTCACAGCGCGGCGATAGGCTGTCCGATCATCGGTGATTCCGTCTATGGCATCAACAAACCCCATCGGTTCCTAAAAAATAACCGAAAACTGGCGTCTGTGATTCGTTCCGTCAACCGTCAGATGCTGCATGCCTGGCAGATTCAATTCGCCCATCCAAAAACCGGGGGATCCATTTTTATTGAAGCCCCGCCCGCCCCGGACATGGCATCCATAATTAAAGCACTGAACGCAATATTCCCTGATCAAGCCTTCACACTAATATAAAGCCGATCCTCCGACTTCATCACCGGCAAGGTTTTTACCGATTCTTTGGCCGGTCCGGACATCACGCCACCGCTGTAATCATAGGTCGACCCCAGTACGCTGCAACATCTAATGGTTTGGGTATCAGGCAGGGGATCAAGCCGCCGACCCATATGTGAACATCGATTATAAATCGCATGGAACTGCTGATCGCCCCCATTAAATACCAGGATTCGCTCGGGAAGCGCTTTTTTCTCCAATCGAATGGCACCAAATGGAACAAATAACTCCGGCGTGCGGTTTAGGTCGATTTCGATCCGCCCGCCCTCATACGTCCAACTCTGATTGTCAGCCGGCGGCCGAGTACCGCAGATCCCGAAAAGGCGTTTAAAAACCCCCATAGGTTTTAACCCTTCCATTTGAGTTCAAGTGTGCATCGCTTTTTGGTTTTGTCAAAAGTCATAACGATTTCCTGATCATCCCCCTTGTTTCTGGACAACTCCCTGTATCTCTGCTTAATCCGATTTTCGAATTCGGCTTCAGACTCCTGGCATCCGGCACCCATCTCATCCAGCTTCTTCTGTTGGAGCTGCCAGTAGGAGCGTAGCGACGAAGACTTGTCTGATTCAGTTTCTTTCGCCGCATTTGGCGATGTACTACCAAATGCCCGCCCCTGCCGATATGCGGCCTCTGCATTTTCCCACAGCTGCTGCCAGGCTTTTTTATGATAAAAGAGCTTCCACTGGAGGTTGTCAAGCATTGTTTTAAGCTGCTTGGTCGACAATGCCGCGGGTATCCGGTATCTTTGGATCTTTTCAATCAGCTCGTGATGCCGCGGGTGGGGTTTGTTCTGCCGGTCTGAGAGGTAAGCCCGAAGCTTACCATCCATGGCATCGACCTCTCGATCCAGGCGTCTCAATTCGTTCTCAACCGTTTTTTGCTCTTGATCTGTTAATATAACCATATCCGCCCACCTTATAAACCGCTTCTATAAAATTCTAACCTCTACCGTATACTCACGGCACATGTCTTAAAAGCATATTCATCCGCTTCTCTGCTATTTCTTTAGCTTTATCAGAAAGCGTAAGAATATGAAAGCCCCCCTGAACTGCAAATAACTCGGCATCTGAAATCATCGAGAACGAAAATCCCCTGTCGGTAATATCAGACCAAATAAGTATCCAATAATAACCGGAGAAACAAAAAAAGCGCTGTTTCCCACCGTCAAAAAAAGAAGGGGATAAACAGCGCTTAACCTAACCGTTTTTGGTAAGGCCCTAAACCCGGGCCTGATCCGGATCATAGCAGAGTCGACAACAATGCAGACAGCGATTGGCCTCTCGGAGGGCGCTCTCCTCGCTGATCACCAGATCCACCTCATCAAAGTTATCGATCCGTTCAGACACGGGGATTTCAGGTGCCTCAACCCGATCGGTTTTTTCAATACCTAGCACCGAATCAAAAATCGTTTCCTCAATATGTTTATTAAGGATTGCCTTTGGCTGCGGTACAACCGGCTTGCCTTTCAGAAAAAGATCGATTGAGCGGGCCGCTTTCCGCCCCCCACCAATGGCATCCACAACCAGTGCCGGGCCTGTTGCCGCATCACCAGCTGCAAATATATAGGGTACATTGGTCTGATGGGTAGCTGGATCGACTTCAAAGGTATTCCACCGGGTCCAGGAAATATCATCCAAACGATCGCCTTTCCCCCTGAATTCCGCAGAAGGGGACTGCCCGATGGCGGTAATAATCATATCCACATCCAAGACGGTTTCAGAGCCCTCAATCGCTACCGGCCGTCGTCTCCCGCTGGCATCGGGCTCACCCAGTTCCATTTTCAAGTATTCAAGGCCCGTTACCCGCTCTTGGTCATCACCGGTCACCCGGTTTGGCGAAGCCAGGAAAATAAATTCTATCCCCTCATGTTCAGCGGCTTCGATTTCCACGTCATTGGCAGGCATTTCCTTGCGGGTCCGCCGGTAAACCAGATGGACTTTGTCGCATCCTTTACGAACGAGCGTACGGGCACAGTCGATCGCCGTATTGCCACCGCCAATGACAGCCACCCGTTTGCCGATCGTCAGCGGCTCTTCATTGCCGATTCTGGATAGAAAATCAATGCCCGTGTAGCAGCCGTTCAATTCCTCACCGGGGATCTTCAACCGATAATCATTCCACGCTCCGATGCTGAAGAATATAGCATCAAAACCGGCGGCAATCAGGGCGCCAAACTCAAAATCCCGTCCAAGCCGGACATTGGTGTGATGTTCAATGCCCAGGTTTAATATCCCTTCAATCTCCCAATCGAGTACTTTTTTTGGCAACCGGTATTCCGGTATGCCATATCTCAGCATGCCGCCTAACTTTGGCATGGCCTCAAAAATACTTGCACGATGTCCGGCACGCTGCAAAAAGTAAGCACAGCTCAATCCGGCAGGGCCGCCACCGATGACGGCTACCCGTTTTCCGGTATCCGGTGCCTTCCCAATTGGAATGCGATTACCGGAATTCATTTCGTAATCAGCAACAAACCGCTTCAAATGGTTAATGGCGACAGGCTCATCCTCAATTCCTCTGCGGCACCAGGATTCACACGGATGCGGACATACGCGGCCGCAGGCGAGCAGCAAAGGGTTACGCTCCCGTATAGTATTAACGGCTTCTTCATATTCGCCATGCCTGATATGCTGAATGTATCTGGGGATATCAATTTCCGCCGGACATGTTTGGGCGCACGGTGCCAAGGCATCATCTTCGGCATTCAGATGAAGCAGACGATCGGTCATGGTCCGGACTTTTAAAATCGGCTTCGGGCAAGCCCTTTCACATGCCCCGCAGCCGACGCATTTTTCCTTGTTAATCACCGGATAGCCATTTTCGCCCATTTTTATGGCATCAAAACCGCATGCCCGAATACAGTCGCCGAACCCTAGACACCCGATCCAACAATCCCGCTTTCCCCCATACAGTGAGGCAACCGCCTTGCAACTGTTTAGCCCATTATAATAGAAACGATCGGTTGCCCGGCTGCCGCCTTCACAATCGTTAAAAGATTTCAGCGGTTCGGCGGATCCAGCTTCCAGGCCCATAATTTCGGCGATTTTATCCACATTTTCTTTACTATCCAGGATACAAACGTTCGGCGGCGCTTCACCTTTAACAACGGCTTCTGCAGCTGCGGAACAGCCGGCGTAGCCGCATCCTCCACAATTAGCGCCAGCCAGAAGATTTTCGACCTTGGCAATTCGCGGGTCCTCATAGACATAAAAAATACGGGAAGCAAAGCTCAGTGCCAGCCCGATGATTAAGCCAAGCCCTAAAGTAAAAAGAACAGATTCAAGCAAAACTTTCCTCTTTATATTCAACCATTAAACAGAATTTTTATAATAAGAACGCTGATCAGACCCGTCGACTCCGCGGCGTTTGGTTATACCATTCCTTTGAAGGCGAAAAATGCCAAGGAAATGACCCCGGCGGTTACCAAGCCGATTGATGTATCCTGCAGCGGCTTTGGAACGCGGCCAAGGATAACCCGTTCCCGGACCCCGGTAAACAAAATCAAGGCGAGTCCGAACCCAACCGCATAGGCAATTGACGAAATCAACGCTTCCACAAAGCTAAATTCCTCCTGCACGTTGATCAGGCAGACACCCATAACAGCACAATTGGTGGTAATCAATGGCAGGAATATACCAAGACCGGCATATAAGGCGGGAATGCTCTTTTTAAGAAACATTTCAACGAACTGAACAAGGGATGCAATGACCAGGATAAATGCGATGGTTCTCAGGAATTCAATGCCAAGTCCGACAAGAAAATAAGTATTAATAATCCAGGTAATAATACCGGCCATGGTCAGCACGAAAATAACCGCCATGGCCATGCCCACGGCTGTCTCCATTTTTTTGGAAGTGCCAAGAAACGGACAGTTCCCCAGGTATTGTGCCAACACAATATTGTTTATAAATATGCAACTGATAATCAGAACAAAAATGTCGCCCATATTAAACTCCTGTTTGAACTTTCCCTGCCGGCATTATCGGCTTCCGGCCAAGTTCATCAAGCAAAGCATCAACCCTAAACAAACAAATGCCCCCGGCGCCTCAACCATGAATGTAAAGGGTTCAAATGAGGGGCCAAAAACCTGCATCCCGTAAAAGGTTCCTTCGCCCAACACTTCCCGAACCGCCCCAAGCGCAGACAGCGACAACGTAAACCCGATACCGATGCCAAGTCCATCAGCTACTGAGAACACCGGATTATTCTTGGAGGCAAACGCTTCGGCCCTTCCGAGAACAATACAGTTGACAACGATCAGGGGGATAAAAATACCCAGCTGAAGATACAACGGATAGGCGAATGCCTGCATCAGCAGCTCAACCACGGTAACAAATGTCGCAATGATGATAATAAAACAGGCGATCCGGATTTTTGACGGGATCACGTTTCGTAGCATTGATACCAGAAAATTTGAACAAACAAGCACGAACGTCGTTGCTATTCCCATTCCCAGACCGTTTTCAACCGATTTTGTCACTGCGAGCACTGGGCAGAGCCCGAGCACCAGACGAAACGGCGGGATTTCCTCCCATAAGCCTTTGGTAAATTCCTGAGCCAGCGTTTTTGCCATAATCTTTACTTCCCCCTAGCCGGAAAAACTGGATAGCTGTTGTTTAATTTGCGGTTTAGCTTTCTCATACAGGTCTCCGGCCCTTCTAACCGCCGTGCATACCGCCCGGGATGTGATGGTGGCACCGGACATGGCCGTGATATCACCGCCATCCTTTTTAACCTTGGTCTCAGTGCCTATGGGCACGCCCTTGAACTGACTCTTGAAATCCTCATGTGTCTCAACGCGCGCGCCCACACCCGGCGTTTCATTATGGGTGGTGACACTGACACCATGGATTTTTCCTGTTTTCACATCCACGGCAACCATTACCCCGACATCACCGCCGTAACCGCCGCCCTTGGTTTCGAACGCCACCACCTTTGGCACCCCTTCAAACACGCCGACAAAAAAATTTTTTTCCTCTTCATCGACCGGAATCGCAAACCGATCATTAATCGGGTTGTTGGTAGCACCCTCCAAGATCTTCTGAATGGCCGGCCCTTTGACGAATTTAAGCACCTGGCTGTCGATACGCTCCTGCGTGTTATTGCGTATGGCGGCCAGCAACCCGCCGGAAAGGCTGCTTAAAACTGTCAGTACGATGACCATTTTTATCATTTCACGCATAATTGACTCCCTTTCGCAAGGTCCTGGGTCGGATTTTATCAATGAGCGGATTGATGATATTAATCACCAGGATGGCAAAAATTACGCCATCGATATG
Organism: Desulfobacterales bacterium; assembly: GCA_018399235.1. Lineage (GTDB taxonomy): Bacteria > Desulfobacterota > Desulfobacteria > Desulfobacterales > Desulfosalsimonadaceae > M55B175. The sequence goes on from JAGYOX010000004.1 coordinate 24,900, forward strand.
GGTCCCGATGTTACGGATAAGCACCGTTAAAAACCCGCCAAGAACCCCATAGATCAGCATCGGTATAAAATTCACCGGGGAGGAGGAGTCTTCCGTAGCCAGATAAAACGCACCGAACAAGGAATATCCCGTCAGGAGGTGGAAACTGCCGCTGGCGTATACCTCCGGGTTGGCTTGATGAAAACAAAATGCCGTGACAAACATCCCCACGATAAAAGAAATAGAAATCTCCCACCGGATATAGCCCCGAAGCATGAGATAAGCCCCGCCGATGATCAGGCCCAGCACGCAGGAGGTTCCGATACCGCCGACTTGACGCCCGAGCAAAAGATCCACAGAGTTAAATCCTTCAACAGCCCCCGTCCCGAATGACTTGGCCAGCACCAGCGGATAGACCGGGTTGAAATCAAACTGATAGCTTACCAGCGCCTCATTGAAATCAAAATAACCGCCCCAGGAAAGCATCAATACCGCCATGGCCAAAACTGCCGGTTGGAAGGGATTGCCGCCAATCCCGCCATAAATCTGTTTGCCGATAACAATGGTAAAAAACGTCCCCACCAGGATAACCCACCAGGGGGTGATAGCCGGCAGCATCATGGCAAACAGCATGCCCATCAATGCCGCGTTGCCATCACCAATGGAAACAGGCCGGCGGGTCAGAAAATTCATTATGAGCTCCCATATCATGGCTGAGGCGATAGAAAGCGTCACCACCGAAAGCGCAGGGATACCGTATCTTAAAAGGCCGGGGATCACCGCCAGCAGAGTCACCAGCAAGATATTGTAGTTCTTTAGTGAAATCCGGCTGCCGTTATGCCAGAACGAGGCATGGGAAACCGTCAGTTTGATAGGCTCAGGCATTGCTTTCCTCCGCTTTCATGACCTCCAAACTATGTTTGGCCAGCTTGATATGTTGAAAAATCGGTATTCGGGACTCACAGACGAATTCGCAAAGACCGCATTCGATGCATGCACCGAGTTCGGCGTTGGCTTCCGCCTCTTCGTAATGCTCGGCTTCGAGTAATCGGACCAAAACGTTTACCGGAATATTGACCGGACAGATCCGGACACATTCCCCGCAGTTTATGCAGGCCACGTCCAACCTCTCGGGAATCTGGGTCCGGTCCTGAATCATTATGGTGTCCGTATCCGGTTGAACCGGATGATCCAGGGTATAAACCGACACGCCGGTCATGGGGCCGCCGAAAATGACCCGATCACCGTCCTGGACCGTTTCATTGAACCTATTAAGTATATCCCTCAAGGGGGTGCCAATGGTTGCGCAAACCAGCCGTTTATTGCCGTTTTTGGAAATAAGGGTTATCAGTTTGTTCATCGGAAGCTGACCGGTGTTGAATGCGGCCCCCATAGCGGACACCGCTTCGGCAGAAAAAAACGCCACATCGGCATTGCCGTCAGCGTCTCCTGCTTTTATCTCATCAGCCAGCACATGCCTGACGATCAGTTGCGGATGCGCTGCCGGGTATTCCGAATCCACGGTTTTCACGCCGGCTTCTGAGGCGCCGGCTACCTGCACCAAAGATTCTGGAACCGCCAGCACCACGTTATGGATGCCGGTGATTTTACGCAGGATATCAATCCCGGTTTTTATCGATTCAATGCCGGTTTTTACAAAAAATTGATTGGTGATGGATAGTAAATCCCTGTCGACGCCTAAAACGACGATGGCCTTGATTTGCTTGTCAGAGTCGAAGAAAGGCGAAAAATCCGGTTTGCCGGGAAGCGCGTGAAGAAATCTTTGGGCGACCTCAAGGCTCGGTGTTTGACTCTGTTCTTTGAATTCATCGTCTACCGCCTTGTTGGCTTCTGCATCAACGGCGACCGTTACAGCCGTCATCTTTGCCTGCATCATGCCAATAAAAGGAGAAATATCGGTAATTTTACCGACTTTGCTGGCCAACGCATAATCCTTTGCATCAGCGGTAACCTGAATCCGCTGGCCGTTTTTTACCTGATCCCCGACGGAAAGTTTGAGGTCACCGGATCTATCGACCGGCGTATCAAGGAGGAATCGGATTTTTTGTGGTGCCTGAATATAAACGGGTTCGGCCTGGGTATCCGTTATAGGCTCGTATGTCAGCTTTGGTTTAATAAAGCCAAAAAATGATCTTTTCATGGGCCAACCTTTAACCGTTTTGTGCGATTTGAAAAGTTATTGCCTGTCTACAAGATTTCTATCGGCTAATACCCGTGGCACTGATTACAATCCGAGTGGGTAGGGCCGGCACCGAAATTTTCATGGCAATTCATACATTGGGTATGAAACGCCTCAGTACGGTTTCGAATGCCATGGCATCCGGTACATTCAGCGCGGGTCGGTCCCACACCGAAGTTATCGTGGCAGCCAATACACTGCTTATGAAAAGCGTCTTTTCTGCCGGGCATCATATCGTTGCCCATCCCCCGCTGATGACAAACCGTGCAGGGCTGCGGCGCGCCAGTGTCACCCTGCTGGTAGTTATGGTGACAATCATTACAATACAGACCGTAATCTTGAGCATGGGCATCGTGATTGAATATACCTTTTTCGCCCAATGCCGGCTGATGTTTGGTATCAGGAGTATGACACTGGCCGCATGAATCCGGTGACTCTTTTTCAGATGCTTGATAGGCGTGATGGCAGTCCTCACAATACAGTCCGTAGGATTCGCTATGGTTCTGATGATCAAAGAGGACATCGTTGCCCGTAGCCTTAAACATCTTCCGAACAGGGGTTTCCGGCGCTTTTGCCGGAAGCACGGTGTATCCCAGCACACCGACAACCAGACAGACAACGATCAACCCATACGCCAATTTCAGTTCGTTTTTCGAAGTCATGCTAACCGATTCCTTTCAACAACCCACTACCCTTTACATACATTTTACGGGCAGTAACTCCAGTCTTGCCGCTGCCCGTTCTGCGGAATCTCAACTTTGACGCGATCCCATCACAATTCCTTAAAGAAGGAATTCCGATTACGCCGTGAAAAAATTAAGTTAATTTTCCTATTAAGTTAGGAGGCGTTTGTCAAGGACTTTATGTCTAAATTTGCCGACGTCGACGCGTACCTTCCAAAACACCTTGAAGGCCGGCGAAATTGACGGGTAAACCCTATAGTAACTTCGGGTATTAGGTACAAGGTACAAGGTGAAAGGTTTAAGGTTTAGGGTTTAAGGTTTAAGGTTAAAAAAAAATCAGTAGCTTAGTCCCTCAGTCCCTCAGTGCCTCAGTGCCTTTAACCTGTCGCAAAAGTTCCTTTCAACAAAAATGCCGCCACGACCTCAACCGCTTTTTACGAAGCCCTTAGTCGGCTTTGCGGCGCAGAAATGTCGGAATATCATAGTCCGTATCATAATTGAAATGGTTGTTGTATGTCCCGTCCTTTTTGGCCTTACGTCCGAATTTTTCTGTCAAACCGGTCTTTTGGCCGCCGCCGTTTCCGCCCTTTTGCTTTTTGACCTCATTGCGGATGACGGTGGGAATTTCGTAGTTGTCCATTTCCATTTCTTCTTTAGTCAGGTCCCTGACCTTGCCCCGAGGCTTGAACCCGTCGCCCGGGAATCTGTGAAGGTTACTCTTAACATTCTGCATATTCCGGTCACCAATGCCGGTGGCAATAACCGTCACCCGCATCTCATCACCAAGGGAGTCATCCACCGCTGTTCCCCAGATCAGCTCAACATCCTCATTATTGATTTCATTGTAAATCCGGTCGGAGGCTTCCATGGTTTCTTCCATTGTCAACTCGGAATTGCAGGTTATGTTCATTAATACCCCCCGGGCACCCACGATTGAGTTATCCTCCAGCAAGGGATGCGAAATGGCCCGTTCAGCAGCTTCAAGGGCTCGGTTTTCCCCGCTTGCCACACCGATCCCCATTATAGCCATACCGGCTTTGGCCATCGTCGTTTTGACATCCGCAAAATCAAGGTTGATTAAACCGGGATGCATGATCAGATCCGTGATTCCCTTTACCGAATGATGAAGAATCTCATCCGCCTTCTTAAACATCTCGATAAGTGTCGCTTTTTTGGACGCCAAACCCCGCAGTCGATCGTTAGGGATGGTAATTACCGTATCCGCCACCTCTTTTAACTTGGCAATGCCCTCCTCGGCATACCGGCTCCGTTTTCTGGCTTCAAAAGCAAACGGCTTGGTCACCACGGCCACGGTTAACGCACCGAGCTCCTTGCATATCTCGGCAATTACCGGCGCTGCGCCGGTACCGGTTCCGCCGCCCAAACCGGCCGCAATAAATACCATGTGACTGCCGTCAAGTGCCTCCCGAATCAGCTCGGTGGACTCGATGGCCGCCTCTCGACCAATATTCGGATCAGCGCCGGCACCCAGGCCCTGCGTGAGGGCCTCACCCAGCTGGATCTTGGTATTGGCCTTTGCATTGGTCAGTGCCTGAGCATCAGTATTGGCAGCAATAAATTTAATCCCCTCCAGATTGGCCTCAATCATATTGTTGATGGCATTGTTGCCGCCTCCTCCGACACCGATTACTTTGATTTTGGCTGAATTACTGTTTTCCACATAGGTAAAATTCATCGGTTCACCTCCCTGTGCTTTTTCGGTTTTAAAATGGCCTCATTTTATAATTTGCGACGTTTGTAGTTTGCGACATGTCAAACAATTTCCTTAAACCAGGATTTCATTCGCTTCATAATTCGATTAAAAATATTGTTATCGCGGATTCTGAATTTCTTTTCTGCCTGATTTTTCGCACCATACAGCACAAGGCCGACCCCCGTGGCGTACATGGGATTGTTAACCACATCCACCAGGCCGCTGACCCCCTGAGGGCGGCCGATCCTCGTTGGAAGCTCAAAGACGGACTCCGCAATATCGGAAATGCCTTCAAGCAAAGACGCCCCACCGGTCATCACAATACCTGATGAAACGGCATTCTTCATGCCCGCCCGGTAAATCTCCCGTTTGACAAGTGTAAAAATCTCTTCAACCCGGGGCTCTAAAATCTCCGCCAGTATCTGGCGCGGTAGTTTCCTGTCGCCGCGCCCGGAAAGATCGGAGATTTCGATAGTTTCATCATTGCCGACCTTGTCGGTGATACAAGTTCCATATTTGAGCTTAATCCGCTCCGCTTCAGCCATTGGAGTGCGAAGCCCTACGGAAATATCATTGGTCATGTTGTTGCCGCCCAGGGACAGGACAAAGGTATGCTTGATGTTATTTCCGGAAAAAATCGCCAGGTCCGTAGTGCCGCCACCGATATCAATAAGACCGGTACCGACTTCCTTCTCTTCTGAAGTGAGCACTGATTCACAAGAGGCAATCGGCTCCAGTATGATATCGCAAACATCAAGTCCGGCTTTATTGGCGCATTTAACGATATTCTGCGCCGATGTCACCGCCCCTGTCACGATATGGATTCTGGCTTCAAGCCTGACCCCCGCCATACCAACGGGATTGTTGATCCCCCCTTCCCCGTCAACAATAAATTCCTGGGGAAGTACATGAATGACCTCCCGATCCATAGGGATGGCAACAGCTCGGGCGGCTTCGATCACTCGATCTACATCCGACTGGGTAATCTCATCGCCTTTGATGGCGATAATTCCGTTGCTGTTAAATCCTGTCATATGCCCCCCGGCAATACCTGCATAGACAGAAGTGATTTCACATCCAGCCATCAATTCGGCTTCTTCAACCGCCTTTTTGATCGAATCCACAGTCGCCTCAATATTGACGACAACACCCTTTCGCAATCCAACAGAGGGATGGGTTCCGATACCGATAATATTGAACGTTCCGCCGCTCAGTTCTGCAACCACGACACAGATTTTTGTGGTGCCGATATCGAGTCCCACGATGATCTCTTCCTTTCCCTTCACCTTAAACCTCCTTTTCTTCTTCGCTGGTGTCCCGGGCTGTTGGGGTTGCGATAATCCGGTCCGGGTTATGCGCATCGAGTCTTTTAATTTCTGGAATACTGTTATCGGCTTCAATCCGGGGAAAAATCCTGGCAATCCGTTGAATTTTTTTGGCATAATCGCCGTATCCCAAATGAACGGCTTCCACCGAACCGCCCGTCTGAAACGTCAGCCCCATCTCATGGTCAACTGAAAGCTCATATACAGGCCGGTCAGAAAAGACATCACGCCGCTTTTGAATTACATCCAGTGCCGATATAACTGCTGAATATATTTTGGTTTCTGAGTTCCCCGGGCGTTTCCAATCCCTATAGCCGATCCCGGAAATAATAGGAATGCCGCCCATTTCCGATGGAAACGCCTCCTTGAAAATACCCCCCGTCTCATCGACCAAGAAACACAAGCCGATATCAAGGACAGCGAGGGGCTCATGCTCATTAACCCGAATGATCAGACGCGACGGGAATTCACGACGAATATCCGCATTTTTAATCCAAGGCTCTGCCATCAACCGTTTTCTGACCCTGACCAAATTCACCGCAAGGATATTTTCTCCATATTCAAGCTCTGTCGCTTCAAGAATCGCTTTTTTTGAAAGCCGGCTTGAACCCGTAATGGTTATGGTCTCGGCCCTGAAATAATCGCACTGGGTCAGGGCATCATAGCCGAAAATAAACACAACACCCGTCAAGCAGAATCCGGCAATAACGAGAGCGGCATTAAACCAAAGCCTGATCATGCGTCCGGCTGAGGCCTTTTTTGTCCGCCTGCTCTTTTTGTAACGGTTTTTCCGTACGGGTTTATTCACCGACAATTCTAACCTCCGGTTTAAGCTCAACGCCGAACTTTTTATAAACCGCCGACTGAACCTTTTCCATAAGCTGCAGAATATCTCCCGCCTTTGCGTTACCCCGGTTTAAAATAAAATTGGCGTGCTTTTCAGAAACCAGGGCGTCGCCAAGCTTGACGCCTTTCATGCCCGACTGCTCGATAAGCGCCCCGGCGGGTTCGGCGTTTTGCGGATTTTTAAAAATACATCCCGCACTTGCCCCGCCTTTTGGTTGCCGCTCACTGCGGCTTTTAAGCAGAGCCTTCGCCTCGGCGGCTAAATCCTCTCTGCTTGATGACTGCAGTTGAAAGCTCCCTTCGATAACTACCGGCGGGTGAAGCGGATCATGTGCTCCGGGAATTTTAAATTCCCGGTATCCAAAAGCGAGGCTTGAATTCTTGAGAAACTCCATGCGGCCATCCGCAAACAAAACCGTTGTCTGGGTTAACACCTGTTCTACGGCCCCGTCCGCCGTTCCCGCATTCATCATAATCGCCCCGCCCACAGAACCCGGAATCCCGACGGCAAAATTCAAACCCGCCAACCCCTTATCAATGGCAAATCGACATAAGCGATGGAGGCTTTCCCCCGCCATTGCCTGAACCACAGTTGATACAGGTCCTTCGGATAATACCGAAATTCCTTTTATTCCGGCAGACATATCGATTACCACGCCGCGTATCCCCTTATCTTTGACAAGCAGGTTGGAACCGTCGCCGATAATAAAATACGAAACATCTTCTGCGACAAGCCATTTGACCAGTGCAGTCAGTTCATCCGGGCTATTCGGAGCCACATAGACATCCGCGGCTCCCCCTACACGAAGCCACGTATGTGCCGCCATCGGCTCATCAAAGACAACCGCGCCGTTCACCCGTTGCCTTATCGCCCCCCTAAATGCGCGATCGATTCGCACGAAACGGCTCATCCTTTCTTTTGCGCGCCAAATTGTGCCATGCATTCTAGACCTACCTGCCAGACATTTCCGGCCCCCAGGGTCAAAATAATGTCCCCGCTCTCGGCATATTCCTTGAGAAATGAAACCGCCTCCGCGGAGTTATCAAAAGCGGCCACATCCTTGTGGCCGTGATGCCTGACGCCTTCGGCAAGGCGGTGATGGTCAACCCCTTCAATCTTCGCTTCACCGGCAGCATATACGGGCAGCAAAATCAGCAAGTCGCACTGGTAAAAAGACCGGGTAAAGTCATCAAACAAAACATTCGTCCGCGTGTATCGATGCGGCTGGAATACGACGAGCAGCCGCCTGCCCGGCCAGCTCTTCCGGATGGCATCGAGCGTCGTCTTAATCTCTGTGGGATGGTGGCCATAGTCATCTATTACTTTAATCCCCGCCGCATCGCCCTTGATTTCGAGACGGCGCTCGACACCCTCAAGATTTTCCAGTGCGTATTTAATCCTTTCAAACGGAATCTCAAGCTCCATACCGACAGCGATACCGGCCAGAGCGTTATAAATATTATGAAGCCCCGGCAGATTCAGCGTGACATCACCCAACGCCTGGCCATGAAAATAGACCGAAAACCGGCTTTGAACGGTTTCAAACTTGACATTGACCGCCTGAATATCGGCCTGGGCGTTTAAGCCATAGGTGGTATAGCGTTTTTTAATATGGGGCATAATGTTCTGGATGTGTTCGTTATCCAGGCAGAGGACGGCCAGGCCGTAAAACGGCACCCGGTCAATAAAATCTAAAAAAACGGATTTAATGGTATCCAGATCCTTATAAAAATCCAGGTGCTCCAGGTCGATGTTGGTCACAACGGCAATCGTCGGGGAAAACTTTAAGAACGAGCCGTCGCTTTCATCCGCTTCAGCTACGATAAAATCGCCCTGGCCCAAGACGGCATTGGTGTTTATCTGCTTTAGTTTTCCGCCGATGACCACTGTCGGATCCAGCCCCCCTTCAGCCAGGATGCTTGCCAGCATGGAGGTGGTGGAAGTTTTGCCGTGGGCACCGGCAACCGCAATGCTGTATTTCAACCGCATGAGCTCAGCCAGCATTTCCGCCCGGGGAATGACCGGAATCGATGCCTCCAGTGCGGCCTTTACCTCGGGGTTATCCATTGGAATCGCCGATGAAATAACTACCACATCCGCGCCTTCAACATGACCCGGCTGATGGCCCAGGTATATTTTGCCGCCAAGCGAGGCAAGCCGCTCGGTAACATCAGAAGCGGTCATATCGGAACCGGAAACCCGGTACCCCAAATTCAACAGAAGCTCGGCGATACCGCTCATTCCGATGCCCCCGACGCCAATAAAATAGATATGGTATTGTTTTCGATACATATATATCCGTCAGTGAATTGATAACGCTGCCATTCCGCTTTTTTTGCTTATTTTGCGCATATCAAGCGCCCGGCAAATATCCTCGGCCACTTCATCAGCGGCGTGCGGACGGGAAAAGGCGAAAATTTTCGCCTGCATCTCTTGGCGAACCGGATCATTAGACGCATAATAGTCGATCCGCTCCGCCAGCAGTTGCCCATCGAGCGCCGCTTGGTCAATCATTTCGCCGGCACCGGCATCAACCAAACTTTTGGCATTAAAATACTGGTGATTGTCCGCTGCATGGGGATACGGGATGAATATGGCCGGCAGCCCGGCGGCTGCTACTTCCGCCACGGAGGTGGCACCCGCCCGGCAGACAATCAGATCCGCATCCGCGTAGCAGGCCGCCATATCGTCGAAAAAAGCGTCCACCCGGGACTCGATACCGGCTTTTTCATAGCCCTGCCGGACCATCTCGACATCTGTTGTTCCGGTTTGATGAATAAACCGGTACATACGGGATGCAGCCAAATATGGCAGCGCCTCGATCACCGCCGTATTGATCGAATGGGCCCCCTGACTTCCCCCTAAAATCAGGACGGTGAATGCCTCCGGGGGTTCCGCCTTGGGCTTATCCGCCATTTGCTCGACAATTTCCAGACGGATGGGGTTACCGGCGGCTCGTATCTTCTCCGTATATCCGCCCATATCCGTATCCGAAAACGAGACATAGATGCGATGGGCATACCGGGCAAGAAACCGATTGGTCATGCCAGGAATCCGGTTCTGCTCATGAATGACCCGAAAAATACCTGTCATCCAAGCGGCAATAATGACCGGCGCCGCTGAATAGCCGCCCAGGCCGATCACCACATGGGGTCTGAGACGAAGAAAAAGTGCAAGCGACCCCAAAATACCGACCGGAACCTTAATTAAGGCCTTTAACTTTCCGGCGAGTCCCATTCCCTTAATCCCTGCTGCGGCAATTTGGACGGTCTCAAAATCGGTCTGGGAAAGCACCCTGGACTCAATCGGCCGGCCGGTGGTAATAAAAAGCACCCGGTTATCCGCCGACCGGCGCTTGAAGGCCTCGGCGATGGCAATACCGGGAAACAAATGGCCGCCCGTCCCACCGCCGGCGATAACAATGCGCATGCCATTGCCGGACATCCCATATTTTCCCGATATGTGCCGGTTTGAAATCATTTTGCCCGACACCTTGCGATATTCATTAAAATCCCGACCAATACCATATTGATCATGAGCGAGGTCCCGCCGTAACTCAAAAACGGCAGGGGCAGCCCCTTGGTCGGCAGCAGGCTCAAATTCACCCCCATGTTGATAACCGCCTGCAGGGTAATGGAAGCCGTAATCCCCAAAGCCAGCAGTGAGCCGAAAAAATCCTGCCGGGACCGGGCGATCTCGATGCCCCGCCATAAAATGATCAAATAAAGCGTCAAAACGATCAAAATCCACAACCAGCCCCCCTCTTCGCCGATCACTGAAAAAATGAAGTCCGTATGCGGCGCGGGCAGGTAAAACAGTTTCTGGTAGCCCTGGCCAAACCCACTGCCCATAAACCCGCCAGAACCAAAGGCCATAAGAGAATGAGTGATTTGGTAGCCCTCATCAAGCGGATATGCCCATGGATTAAGAAATATCAGGAGACGCTTTAACCGATACGGACAGGTGGCAATCAGGATTACAGCCACCGGCAGCACCATAAGACACGTCGCTGTTAAATGCAGCACCCGCACCCGGCCGGCATACATGACGATCCATGCCAACATCCACATAATGGCAAGGGAGCCGAAATCCGGCTGCAGAATAATCAGCACTGACAGCAGACAGAGGATTAAAACATGCGGCAAAAAACCGATGTTAATATCTTCAATGCGGTCCTGCTTCTTGGTTAGGGAGTAGGCCATGAAAATAATCAGCGCCAGCTTCGCAAATTCCGTGGGCTGAAAAGAGAACCATTTAAACCTGAGCCAGCGGGTAGCCCCGCCGGCCGTCTGCCCGACGCCATCGATTAACACAAGAACGAGCAGGCCAATGGCTGCAAACAGAATGATGTATGTCATCAGCCCCGGCCGATAGGCCCGGTAGGGCACCATTCGGATCAGAAGCATGGCCATGACTCCGAGGCCGGCAAATATGAGCTGCTTTTTGAAAAAATAGTATTCATTCCCAAACTGTTTTAATGCAATCTCACAGCTGGCGCTGTACACCATGGCTACCCCAATGCCGACGAGCAGCAGCACGGGGACCAAAAGGGTATAGTCACAGGCGAATGATGGCCCTTTCTGTTTTTTTTGGGCTTTTTGGGGCTTACCCATAATTAACCATCTCCATCTCCCGAACGTGCATGGCAAAATCTTCGCCGCGATGGGCGTAGCTCTTATACATATCAAAACTGGCGCATGCCGGGGATAGCAGTACGGTATCCCCGGCTGATGCCTGTGCCAGCGATGTTTGAACCGCCTCAGCCATTGAAGAAACATGGCTGACAGGTGTGCCGGTGCCGAGTTCTGTCTTTAACGACTCAGCCGCTTCGCCCATGACGATCAGATGCTTAATTCGACCGGGAAACAATGGCTTTAAAGCCGAATAGCCGCCCCCCTTTTCCCGGCCGCCCATGATCAATATAACCTGTGTTGAAAATGAGGAAAGCGCCCGAACGACGGCATCTACGTTGGTAGCCTTGGAATCATCAATAAATTGAACGCCGTTGATAACTGCCACAGGAGACATCCGGTGGGATAGACCCTGAAAATGATGCACGGTTTCCTGTATCCTGGAAAACGGCGCCCCGACGGCTGAGGCGGCAAGCGCTGCCGCTGCAATGTTTTCCCGGTTGTGGACCCCGATCAGCGGAATATTTCTGCAGCCCAGGGAAGCTTCTCTCCCGTCCGTCAACCGGAACTGAATCCCATCATCCGTCAACCAGGCCCCGGCCTCGATTTCCGCACCCGTGTTAAACGGCCGTATTTTCGAATGAATCGCCGGCACCAATGCCTTTATAGCCATATCCAAGTAATTAAATACCGCCACATCATCCGGGCTCTGATTCTCAAAAATACGGCCCTTGGAGCGGACATATGCGTCAAAATCGTCATAGCGGTCCAGGTGATCGGCAGTGATATTTAACAGCACCGCCACCCGGGGACGAAAAGTTGTAATGGTGTCCAACTGAAAACTGCTGATCTCGACCACGGCAAAATCGGCGGTATCACCTTTATCCGCATATTCGATAAGCGGGGTGCCGAGGTTCCCCCCCACAAACACATCGAATCCGGCATCCTTTAACATCCGGCCGACAAGCAACGTCGTGGTGGATTTGCCGTTCGTACCGGTAATGCCAATAATCGGGGTTTTCATAAACCGATAGGCCAGTTCGATTTCGCCTGTTACCGGAATCTTTTTCTCTCGCGCATGCTTTAGCGGCTCAATGGTATGCGGCACGCCCGGGCTTAAAACAATGAGGTCCGCGGAAGTAAATGTCGCCAAACGATGACCGCCAAGCTCAAAACAGACATCGAAGCCGCTGAGCGCTTCCATTGAATCCGCCAGCATACCCTCATCCGCCTGGTCAGTAACCGTTACGCGGGCGCCCCGCCTGGCAAGAAAACGTACAAGGCCGACTCCCGTCTTTCCAAGGCCAACCACAAGAATATGTTTGTTCTTAATTTCCACGACTTATGTTATCTCAGCTTTAATGTACTGACAGCGACAAGGGCCAGAAGAATAGAAGCTATCCAAAACCTTACGATCACTTTGGGTTCGGCCCACCCCTTTAATTCAAAATGATGATGCAACGGGGACATCAGAAAAACCCGCCGGCCATGGGTCAATTTGAAATACCCGACCTGAAGAATTACGGACAGTGCTTCAAACACAAAAACGCCCCCCACGATCATCATCAGAATCTCCTGTTTCGTAATTACCGCAATGGTACCAAGCGCCCCGCCAAGGGGCAATGAACCGACATCGCCCATGAAAATCTGGGCTGGATAAGCATTAAACCATAAAAATCCGAGCCCGGCACCGGCCATAGCACCACACATGATGGTCACCTCTCCGGTTCCATGTACATAGGGGATTTGAAGATAGTCAGCGATGTGAGTATGTCCGGCGACATATGCGAACAGCATATAGGTGGCTGCAGCGATAATCACGGGCCCAATGGCGAGCCCGTCCAAGCCGTCGGTCAGGTTTACCGCATTTGAGGTGCCGACAATGACCAGGGCCGCAAAGAAAATGTAGCCTAACCCGAGATCCGGCCGGAAGGCTTTGAAAAAAGGCACCGTGACCCGGCTGTCAAACTCAGGGATTCGATAGATAAGGCATCCGGCAACAATGGCGACTACAACCTGAAGCAAAAATTTTTCCCGCCCGGTCAGGCCCCGATTGCGTTTTTTTATCTGTTTGAGGTAATCATCGATAAAACCGATAATAAAATACCCGCCGGTTACTAGAAGAATAATCCAAACAAAGGGATTGCGGAAATCCACCCATAAAATGCTGCCGACAACAATGGCGGCCACAATCAACACCCCCCCCATGGTCGGAGTCCCTGCTTTGTCCTGATGGGTTGCCGGCCCGACGCCGCGAATATACTGCCCGATCTGTTTTTCACTGAGCTTTCCGATCACCCAGGGCCCCAGCAGAAGACAGATGAGAAATGCGGTGAGACTGGCATAGATGGTTCGGAATGTAATGTATCGGAAGACATTAAAAGCGGATATGTCCGCGTGCAGGGAATATAGAAGGTGATATAGCATAGTTAGGCGCCCATCCCTTTTATTTTCGTAGATTCACCCCGGGTAAGATGCTGAACAATATGTTCCATCCCTGTGCTCCGCGAGCCTTTGATCAGCACCCAGTCTCCCGGCATCAGTTCCTGGGCAAGTTTTTCCAGGATCTCCGATTTGCTCCCCACGAAAACATCACCATTATGCATGCCTGCGGACAACGCCCCGTCCGCCATATCCCGGACAAAGGTGCCGGTCAGGTATAATCGATCAATGCCGCCGGCCGCTGCCACCCGGCCCACATCATGATGAAGTGCGGGCGCTGCTTCGCCAAGCTCCAGCATATCGCCGGCCACAAGAAAGGCCCGGTTGCCGCCCTTCAAGGCGGCCAGCGCATCAATTGCCGCCTGCATCGAGCCGGGGTTGGCGTTGTAAGCATCATCGATCACATGGATGCCCGTCCGGGTTTCAATATGGGCCATACGTCCGGCAAGGGGACGAAACGCTTCGAGCCCCGCTTTTATGGTTTCCTTCGAAAGCCCCATGGCGTGTCCGACAGCGGCTGCAGCCAGCGCATTGGCCAGCATGTATTTGCCCGGCGCATGAAGGGTGAGAGGGATTTCCGACTCAGGCAGGATCAGCCTGAATTCGGTCGCCATACCTGTATGCCGGATGGCCTCGGCACGTACAGAAGCCTTCTTGCTCAGACCGAAATATATCACCCGGCTTTTGGCCATCTCGGCCAGCCGGGCGCCAAAGCCGTCGTCGGCATTCAGCACTGCCGTGCCGGAATTTGGAATAAATTCCAGCAATTCAGCCTTCGCCGCCATGACATGCGCTATATCCTTTAGGCCCTCCAAATGGGCCTGCCCGATATTTGTAATCACGCCGATATCCGGCTGACTGATCTCCGCCAGGCGCCGGATTTCATTTGGATGGTTCATGCCGAGTTCCACCACCGCCGCCTCGTGTGACCGGCTAAGCCGAAAAAGCGTCAACGGCAAACCGATCTCATTGTTCAAGTTTCCCTCTGTCGCCAGGACCCTCTTCTGCCGGCTCAATACAGCGGCGGTCAGCTCCCTGGTGGTGGTTTTTCCATTGGAGCCGGTAATAGCAACCAGCGGAATTTGTGCACGGCGTCGTTGAAATGCGGCCAGATCCCCAAGCGCACGGGTCGTATCGTCCACCATGATGCAGCATCCCCCTGATTCCGACCATTCAACCAACTGCTGGTGGTTCGGCAGGGGATGATGCGTAATAACCCCCTTGATGCCAGCCTTCATCAAATCCGGGATAAATCCATGGCCGTCATATTTCGCCCCTTTTATGGCCACAAATACATGGTCCTTGGAAATGGTTCGGGAATCAATGCCGATACCGAAAAATTCACCCTTCATGGGACCGGCTACCAGGGTTCCCCCCGTAGCTGCCAGCAGGTCTTCTACTTGCCATGTCATTGGGGCATCCATCAATTCAATGAAACTCCTCGTTCCGCAATTTTCCGGTCGTCAAAACTCAAGATGTCAGTACCTATGATTTGATAGGTTTCATGGCCCTTGCCCGCGATCAAAACCGTATCCCCGGCGTTCGCGGCCCGGATGCCCAGCAGAATAGCCTTCTCCCGGTCCGGTTCAACCACATAAGCCGGCGGCTCCCACACCCCTTCAAGCATTTTAACCGTCAATTGGCGGGGCAATACGCTATGGGTGCCTGATCGAATGGCCTCTATAATCTCCAGGGGCGGTTCGGTTCGCGGGTTATCCGATGTAATAATTACCAGATCGCTCATGCGACCGGCGATCTCCCCCATTTTTGGCCGTTTATCCGTATCCCGGTCACCGCCGCATCCAAACACACAGATCAATCGGCCGGGATTGATCTCGTGCAGGGTTTCCAGTACATTTTCCAATGCATTGGGGGTATGGGCATAATCCACAAAAATATGCCGGCCGGCAGCGTCATTAATCCGCTCCAGACGGCCGGGGATGTTTGTAAACGACTCAATCCCGGCTTTTATGCAGTCGAGCGGCAAACGCAGGGCAAACCCTACGCCAACGGCGCACAATATGTTCTCGAGGTTAAACCGGCCAACAAGTCCGGATCGAATGGGTATCACGCCGTCAGGCGTATGAATATCCGCTCTAATACCTGATTGGTCAAAGGCTGTATTCATAGGATAGATTGAATTAAAATCTTCCAGGCCAACCCGTATTACCGAACGGTTAACAAGCGCCGCCGCCAGTTCACTCCCCGTTTTATCCGCCGTATTGATTACCGCCGTACCCGCCCTTTGTCTGTCCTCCGAACGAAGATAGTCCGTAAACAGTCTTTTCTTGGTATCCCCATAGGCGGTCATATCATGATGAAAATCCAGGTGATCCTGGGTCAGGTTGGTAAACACCCCGATATCAAACAAGCAACTCCGTATACGCTCCAGTTCTATGCCATGAGAGGAGACTTCCATCACCACATGGGTTACGCCGGCGTCTGCCATTTCTGCCAGAACATGCTGAAGTTCCAGGGCTTCCGGCGTAGTCAGCGGATTGTCGAATATTTTACCGCCATACCGATAATTGATGGTTCCGATAACGCCAACCGGCACGTTTTGCACGGCTAACATCTGCTCGATGAGATAGGCAGTGGTGGTTTTCCCGTTGGTACCGGTAATTCCGATCATCGTCAGCCTATCTGAAGGATTGCCATAAAATCTCGCTGCCGCAAACGCCAAAGCCTTGCGGGAATTTTCCACCCGGATTACCGCCATGTCATCCCGCGCGGGAATATCCTGCTCGACCACTAGAGCAGTCGCCCCCCGGGAGACGGCATCTGAAACATACCGATGGCCATCCGTGTGTTGGCCTTTTATAGCCACAAACAACCCTCCTGGGGTCACTGAATCCGACCGGTAGTGGATCGAAGAGATCTCTTTGTCCATACCAAACGCCGGCGTGGAACGCCCCTGTTTCGAATCCAATACCGAATCCATCGCTTCTGTAAGCACGGATAGCTTCATGCGCCCTTCTTCCCTGATTTCACAGCCACCTCATACTGCCGCCGGTTTCGCTGAGGCGCGATATCCAGATAATCAAAAGACTCCTGGACGATCTTTCTGAAGGCCGGAGCAGCGACGAGTCCCCCATAATGGTGTTTCTTTGGTTCATCAATCACTACAAGCACAGCCATTTCCGTATTTTCCTTGGGCGAGAATCCCACGAACACTGCAGTATATTCACAGTCCTCATAGGTCCCGCGGGAGTTTATCTTCTGGGCGGTACCGGTTTTCCCGCAGACCGTATAATCATGCGGCACCGCAAGGCTACCGGTGCCTTCCTCGCTGGTTGCGGAAAACATAAGCTCTTTCAGAATATTCGCCGTATTTACTGATATCACCCGTCCCCGGCTTTCCGGGCCATGGGTTTTAACAACACTGCCGTTTTCCTCCTTAATGGCCTTGACAATCCGCGGCTTCATCATAATACCTTGATTGGCAACTGCGGATACGGCGGAAATCAGTTGGATGGCTGAGGCGGATATCCCCTGGCCAAAAGAAATAGTGGCATGATCAATTGTCCGCCACCCCTGATAATGCCTGAGCAGGCCGGAGGTCTCCCCAGGGCAGTCGATTCCGGTTTTCTCGCCAAACCCGAAGCCACGGAGGGTGTCATAGAGCCGTTTCGGACCGATTTTTTCGGCAATCTTGGCCGCACCGATATTGCTGGAAAATTTAACCACTTCCTTAAAGGTGAGGAGTTCATAGGGATGGGTATCATGGATCACGCGGCCGCCGGTACAGTAGCTGCCATTTTCGCAGTCAATCACGATTTGCGGGGAAAGGCCCGATTCCAGGGCGGCTGCCGCCATAAAGATCTTCATGGCGGAACCCGGTTCGAATGGATCCGTGATGGCCCGGTTTCGCCAGGTATTTTTCGGGTAACTCCCGAAAGAATTCGGGTCAAATGTAGGATAATGGGCGATCGCCTGAATCGCTCCGGTATGGGGCACCATAACAACCGCCATGCCGGATTTGGCCCGATTTTCCTTTACTGCCGTTTCAAGCGCCATTTCGGCAATAAACTGGATGGTACTGTCAATCGTCAGGACAAGATCTTTCCCTTCATAGTCCGGCTGGCTTTTTGCCTCCTGGTGAAAAATTCTGCCAAGGGCATCCTTGACAATGGTCCACTGTCTTTGGTTGCCCCGCAAATAATCATCATAGTAATACTCAAGCCCCTCCAGACCGCTGCCGTCCACCCCGGAAAAACCGAGTACCTGAGCGGCCAGCGTTTGGTTCGGATAGACCCGGCAGAAGCCGGGGATGAACTCAAAACCGCGGATATCGGATGCTCTCAGAGCATCTGCCTGAAGCGGAGACGCATCCCGCTCCACCCACACGAAATCGGCGTCTCTTGATAGCCGACGGCGCAGGCTCCGTTGCGATATATTCAGATATTCAGCGAGTTCGCCGGCGATCCGAGCCGGATGGTCAATACGCTTTGGATGAGCTCCGATTGAAATAATACGGGCGCTTACGACAAGCTCCTTCATGTTCACATCATAGATTGTTCCCCGCCGGCCCTTGCAATTTATGGCTTTTTTATACTCTCTGGCCGCCTTCTCTGACAAAGATGCTTCCTGAACGATCTGCACATAAAAGGCCTTAAAGCCGACAACAATATATAAAACCGTAAATATGCATCCGATAACCAGGATCCGCCTGTTTCGCCCTTTTATTCGATTTTTTCCGGTTTCGGTCCAGTTCATGGAATCACCACAATCTGCTCCGGTTTGGGGGTTGCAAGGCCATACTGCTCTCCGGCAATCTGATTAAGGATTTTCGGAGAAGTCAGCCGGGTTATCTCTATTTCCAGATTCTCTTTCTGTTCCCGCAGCCTCTCCCGCTGTTCCATTGCTTCGGTAATCTCGTAGCCAATCCGTATGCATTGAACACCGCACCATGTGCGGAGAAAAAATTCGAAAATGAAAATGAACAGCAGCGCCAGACAAATCCCGATTACCCGGGAGTTTAAACCGCTGATAGAAGATTTTCCGTTCTTTTGGTTCCCGCTTCCCAAAACGCACTCCCAAGTAACTTCTCGGTTCACGGTTCACTTGTACAAACCATGTAGCGGAAGGCTTTAGCCTTTCATTGGACGCACTTTGTGGCGTCGGCTGCCTTTTCGAATGGCGGGCTAAAGCCCGCCGCTACATCGCATTTACCATTAATGGCCATGTGGTGAAGTCTTCCTATACCTTACCCCGCAGCAGAAGTTTCGTTTAGGCTCGGTCCCGGGCTATGGCCGGGGGGAACATTTCCAACTAGAGTTTCTCAGCAGCCCGCAGGCAGGTACTTCTTGCCATCGGATTTCGTGTGACTTCATCTTGGCTCGGCCGGCGGACTTTTCGTGTCAGCACTCGCACCAACGGCTGCTTCCCGCAAACGCATCGGGGAAAATCCGGCGGACAGGTGCATGGATTTTCCCACTCCTTCAGCCGATGCTTAACAATGCGATCCTCAAGTGAATGAAAAGACAAGATACAGAGCCTTCCGCCCGGCTTAAGTGCTTCAACGGCGGCCGACAGAAACTGCTCTAGCTTTTCCAGTTCTTTGTTTACAGCGATTCGCAAGGCCATAAACACCTTGGTTGCCGGATGGATTTTTCGCCTGGCGATGACACGCTGAGGGAGCGCTGACCGGATAAGGTCAACCAGCTGCCGGTTCGTCCTGATCCGATTATTCTTCCGGTGATCGACGATTTTTTTGACGATTGCGCCGGCCCACCTCTCTTCGCCGTAAGTTTTAAATATCTGTTTTAATGATGCGGGTGATGCTGAGTTAACAATCTCTTCAGCCGTGTTGGGGCAATCGGTATTCATCCGCATATCCAGCGGCTCGTCACCTTGAAAGGTAAACCCCCTGCCGCTGGATTCGAGTTGATACAATGACAGGCCGAGATCAGCAAATATGCCGTCTACAGCATTGAGACTTAAACGCTTTAGGATATCCGGGAGATTGAAAAAGTTGTCATGAAAAAGGTGAACATTGCCCTTATACTGGGCAAGCGCCCTGGCTGCCGCCTGAATCGCATCATTATCCTGATCGATCCCGATAAGCAGCCCATTTGGCAGGATTTCTCTGATAATGGCCTTTGCATGTCCTGCCCCGCCAACCGTGCAGTCAACGCAGATTTGTCCCGGCTGACAATTTAAAAAACCGACGACCTCATCGACCATCACGGGGATATGGCGATATTTCATAAGATTAGAGTCCTAGTTTAGCAATTTCGCTTTGAACCTCCTCATTTTGCATATCCTCTTTTTCCAGCTTGAGATTCTCTGCCTCCCACCACTGTTTTGACCAAATCTCGAAGTGGTCCAGCACCCCGACAAGGACGATTTCTTTTTCCAGTTTTGCATAATTTCTAAGCTCAGGCGGAATAAGAATGCGGTTCTGCTTGTCGAGCGGACAATGCTGAACAGCGCCAATAAACACCCGCCTGAAACGCCTCATTGCATCGCTTTTTTCAGCCAACGAATGGATTCGTTCTTCAATTTTCCTCCATTCTTCGGGTGGATATGCAAACAGGGCATTGTCCAGACGGGATATCATAAGCGAATGGTCGTCGCTTTCCTGAAGCGGCTCCCGGAATCTTACCGGGATAATAATCCGCCCCTTGCTGTCAATTGTATGTTGTGAGCTCCCCCTGAACAATGGCCCAATACTCCATTTACATCCATTTTACTCCACGTTTATTGATATAATACCTTAAATTAGACTCCTGTCAACAAAAAAACATATTTTTTAAAAAATTTTTTTCTAATAATTATTGAATGTTAATTTTAAACTTGCGGCTAAAATTTGATGTGGATATTTGTGGGAAATTTAAAAATATGCCTACGCGCCTGCCTTAACGAAAAGCCGATGGACAATTGGTTGGATATGCTTATAATGATTTAATGGATTTTTTTATTGAAATGAATTGAGGCTCTATCTTATGAACAGAGAGATTAATTTATAACATAGTTTGATTTCCATGGAGGCATACATGGCCGTTATTACAATCAGCAACGAATTCAGCACACAGAGTCAGAAGGTGGCCGCCGGGGTGGCAGACAAACTCGGCTACGAATATATAGGGGACCAACTGCTGGCACAAATCGCCAGTGAATTGAATTTATCCAAGCACGAAGCCGATACTTTCAGACAGACATCTAAATCCTCCATCCTAAGGTTTGTTGACCGCTACACATGCTCCGTTGTTCAGAAAGTTGTGGACGGGGAACACGGGTGCCTGGATGATCGTGCGTATTACGAAAAAACCAGGGAACTGGTTGAACGAATTTACGAAGCCGGCAATGCCATTATTCTGGGATGGGGCGGCCAGTGCATCCTCAAAGACAAACCCAACACCCTGCATGTGCGCCTGAAAAAAGACCCGGCGTTAAAAATTCAAGACCTTATGGAAAAGCATGAGTACAGCCAGAAGGCAGCCGAAAAACGGGTAAAGCAGGAAGAAGCAGACTTAAAGGCTTACATAAAACAATATTTTAACCAGGACTGGAATGATGCGAGGCTATACGACCTGGTCATCGATATGGGTAAAACCTCCGTGGAAAAGGCGATTGAAATCATCTGCGAACATCTCAAACATCAAGAAAGGTGAAAGGTGAAAGGGGAAAGGCGTCAGCATGCCGATAACTTACTTAACCCTAAACTCTAAATCCCAAACCCTGAACCCTGAACCCTGAACACTGAAACCTGAAACCTGAAACCTGAAACCAAAACCTTAGACCTTGAACCCTATACCTTATACCCTATACCTACCCATATAAATTAAACGCCCTTATTGGGTTCCTTTCTCTTCCAGTTCGCATCCAGATGCCCCCTCCTCCTCCGCTGAGGTTTCACACCAGTCGCAGATATTGGCAAATTCATCAATCCAGGTCTTGTGCCACAGGTTGACCCGGCTGCAATAAGCCGCGCGGCCGATTAAGTGTGCCGCCACCGGTGCGGTGAGCAGCAGAAAAAACACCGTGGCAAGGGCGCGAAGGGTAATGCTGAGTTCCAGATAATAACATGCCAGGGCGAGAAAAATCAGGCCCGATCCAAGCGCCCCGGCCTTGGTTGCCGCATGCATCCGGATAATGGTGTCCGGCAAGCGGAGCATACCTACAGACGCAATAAAAGCGAAAATGCCGCCGGCAACCAATAGTATGGCGGTAATTGCCTCGACCATATTTCACCCCTCCCCATCAATTTTTCCATTTCGGGATTTTTTCGCCAGCCGCTCACGGAACCGGGCCAGCGCAACCGTTCCCAGAAAAGCGATCAGCGCATAGGCAATGGCTACATCCAAAAATGCCTTTTCCCCGGTGTAAATGGAAAACGCCCCCAGATAGGCAACGATCAACACAGAAATCAAGTCCAGGGCGACAATTCGGTCCGCTGGATCCGGGCCTATGACCAACCGAATAAAGGCGAAGAGGATCGCCAGGGTTAAAAGAATCAACACAGCCTCTGTCGCCCCCTTTAACAGAATACCCTCCATGCCCATCATCGAATTGCCTCCAGAACCCGTTTTTCAATACCCTGCTTGATTTCGCGGCGCGCGGCTTCCACGTCATCCAGAAACATCATATGCACGTAAAGGGTCTTCCGATCCTCGGATACATCAAGGCTCAGGGTCCCCGGTGTGAGCGAAACCAGATTCGCCACCATCATGATTTCAAAATCGGATCGGGCATCCAGGGGCACCGCAATCACCCCCGGCCTGCTGATATGTTTGGGAGTAACCACATCCCACAGCACCCGGAGGTTGGATACCAAGAGCTGCCAGATAAAATAGCCGGCCAGCTGAAGAATTTTGGCAACCCGCATGAAATATGTCGTCGGTCCGTACAACGGCCGCGTGACCCACATGGCGAGATAGCCGACGGCGAATCCCGCCAAGAAACCGCTCAAATTAACCTGGCCCAGAATTGCACAGAATCCGGCGGCCAGAAATATATTCAACAGGAAAAGATGACTCATACACCCCCCAGCACCGCTTTGACGTATATATCCGGATGGAGCAGCTCATGGGCCGCCTGACCGGCAAGCTTCAGAAACGGTCCGGGGGTAAGGCCCAAGACGATGGTGATAACCGCCAGCACCATAATCGGCAAAATTCTCCACAAACCCCCACCGGCCTGTTCCATACCGGAGGTTTCTGAATGCATGGTTTCAGGACAAGGCTTCCAGAATGCCTCCCCCCAGATTTTGGTCATGGAATACACGGTAAGCAGCCCTACTAAAGCGGCCGCAGCCGCTACCACATAGGACTCAACCTCTATGCTAGCCCGGATCAGCACCATCTTGGCCCAGAATCCGGATAATGGGGGAAATCCGGCCAGAGAAAAGGCGGGGATAAAAAACAGCAGCGCCAGAAAACCGCGGTTGCGATACAGCCCGCCCAGCCTTGACAGCTCGAAGGACCCTCCGGCAACATGAGAAGCGCCGCTTATCAGAAAAAGGTTGGCTTTGACAATCATGTGATGAAGCAGGTAAAAAACCGCGCCGGTCAATGCCAGGGGCGTAAACAACGCCAACCCCATAACCATGTAGCCGACCTGGCTGATAATATGAAACGACAGAATCCGCCGGAACTCATTATAGGCCGCAGCACCCAAAACCCCGACGATCATGGTCACAACGGCCGCTACCAAAAGCAGACCATGTGTATAGGCTACATTGAACGTAAAAACCAGCGTAAACATACGGATCAATGCATAAACCCCCACTTTGGTCAAAAGCCCGGCGAGAATGGCGGAAACCGCCACAGGCGGGGTGTGGTAGGAAACCGGGAGCCAGAAAAATAACGGGAAAATGCCCGCCTTGATGCCGAATGCCGCCATGAAAATCGTGGCCACGGCGGTGAGCAGCGCCTTGTCGGAAACCTTTTGGATTGCCAGGTGGAGGTCCGCCATATTGAGTGTGCCGGTCATACCGTAAAGGAGGCCCAAGCCGCTGATAAAGAGCAGGGTGGAAAACAGGTTGATCATCACATATTTCACACCGCCGTCGAACTGCGCTTTTTCCTGACCCAGTACCAGCAACCCGAACGATGCCATCAACATGACCTCAAACCAAACATATAGGTTGAACAGATCGCCCGTCAAAAAGGCGCCGCATACCCCGCCGAGCAGAATATGCATCAACGGATGAAATCCGGCGGCCATCATACCCTTTTTAATCTCGGCCTTTGAATAGGCCATCACGCAAAGCCCTAACGTGCCGGTTACGGCCACCAGGATAACGCTCAGATGGTCCGCCGCCAATGTGATGCCAAAGGGGGCCGGCCAGCTGCCAATCTGTAGGGTTGAGATGCCGTTTTTGCAGACATGAAAAAAAAGACCCAAACATACCGTGAAATGAAGCGCCGCCCCGACCATACTAAGCGTCTGCTGGCGCTCGAAATCTTTCCTGAACAAAAGCGCGGCCGCGGCAACAGCAAACGGAACAATGATCGGTAAAACCAGCAAACAGTTCATGCGCCGCTTCCTTTCGAGTTATCGGCCCCCAAAGCCTCATTTCCTTCAACCGGCTCCGCAAAACGCATCTTTTCCGTATCAACCGTGCCAAGCGACTCGTATGTTCGGTAAAAAAGTATAAAAACAAAGGCTAACAAGGCAAAGCCGATGACAATCGCCGTCAGAATGAGCGCCTGGGGCAGCGCATTGGCCACTTCTCCAACCGGGACACTGGAACCATCGGCAATCAGCGGGGGGCGATGGCTTGAAAGGCGGCCGGCGACAAAGATCAAAAGATTGACCGCATTGGTGGCAATTACAAGACCGAAGATAAAGCGGATGATATTGCCGGAGAGCATCAGGTAAATGCTGGCAGCCGCCATTAGACCGCACAAAACAGCTAAAACCGTTTCCATATCAGGACTCTTCCAGTGCTAAAATAATCGTTAAAATCGTTCCCAGAACAATGGCATACACCCCGACATCAAATAAAAACGGGGTGCCGAGCACAAGCTTGTAGTCCGGAAGCTCGGCAACCGTCCCCCAGAGCCCGGTTAAAAACGGCTTTCCTGTAAAAACGGCAACCAGTCCGGAAACCAGCGCAAGTCCCAAGCCGAAAACAATCAGGTGCCGGGGATCGATCCGGATCGCCCGCCGCACCGAGGCCGCCCCTTCGGCTATAATATAAAGGGCGAAGCCGGTACCGGCCACCAAAGCCCCGGAAAACCCTCCACCCGGCGAATTATGCCCGCGAAACAGCAGATATATCGAAAACACGAGAATCAGACTGACCAATAGCCGGGTGGCCGTGCGCAATATCAATGACTGCATTATCCACTCCCCCTCTTCTTAATCAGCGCATACCCCGCCAGTCCGGCGGTGGCGACCACGATGATTTCACCCAGCGTATCCATGCTGCGAAAGTCCACCAGGATCACGTTGACAATATTTTTCCCGTGGGCGGCCAAATAGCTGTTTTGTTCAAAAAAAGCCGTGATGGAACGATCCATTTCGGTTGACAACAGCGCCAGCAGAAGCGTGGTCACCAGGATACCGGTACCCGCCGCCAGCAGCGCATCAAACAATCGCCTGCCCCGGTGATTTCTGGCCTGAGAGCCAAGGCCGGGCAGCCGGAGCAGGATCATGGAGACGATGACAACGGTAAGGGTTTCCACAAGCAGCTGCGTAAGGGCAAGGTCCGGGGCCCCAAAGGTTAAAAATATGATGGCAAGCCCCGCACCGATAACACCCAGCGCACAAATCGCCAGTAAAAGGATCCGCGTGACAAGGACCGTTATCACCGCCGCCGATATCACGATAACCAGCAGCCATTCCCGCCAGGCGAGTAACGGCGGCATAACTTCCGGAAAAGCCTGCGCCCGGCTTAAAAACCCGTATCCGACGGCGAACAGAAATGTGGCGGCCACAATAAAAAAATAGCGGTGCAGCGAGCCGTTCTGGATGATGCGCGCCTGGAGCCTGCCCAGACGGGCCACGCTGCCGACGCACCCGTCATACACCCGGTCGGCCGTCACAGGGATTTTCTCCGCCGCCGCGTTTATCCATTGGAATAGTCGCCGGTGCGCCAAATAGAAGCCGACGCCCAGCGTGAGCGTCATAATGCTCAAAAGAAGCGGCTCGTTGATGCCGTGGAACAGACTCAGCTTGATATCCTCAACTGAAAAATGAAAGGCATGGACTGCCGGTCCAACCAGCCAATGCCCCACCAGGTCTGGAACGATGCCGAAAATAATACCCAGGCCGCCCAGGACTACCGGACCACACCACATGAAAAAAGTGGTTTCCCGAACAGGGGCTTGATAACCAACCGGCCGCCCCAAGAAGGGGCGAACCACCAGAATCCCGCCTACGGCCGTCATCAACGCATTGCTTAACACCGCGGCTCCGGCTGCCAGCTCCGGGCACATGGCTTCGGCCAGGGCTCCCTTGTACATGATCTCCTTTCCAATAAATCCGAAAAACAAGGGAAAGCCGGCCATGGAAAGACAGGCCGCAACAGCGGCAAATGCGGTAGCCGGCATGAATTTTAAAAGTCCGCCCAGTTTTTCCAGCTGCCGGGTGCCGGTTTGGTGATCAATGATACCGGCAACCAGAAACAAGGCGGATTTGTACAGAGAATGCACCAGCAGGAACGTCATGGCGGCGGTCAGCGACGGGGTGGTTTTGCCTCCCAGGAACATGGTCATGATGCCGAGCGCCGTAATGGTGGTGTAGGCCAAAATCTTTTTGAGATCAGACTGCCCCATAGCCAAAATCGAGCCGCCAACAGCGGTAACCGCTCCGATGATCATCAGGGTGCAGGTCCAGGCGCCGCCTCCCCCCAGAATCGGATGAAACCGTGCCAGAAGATAAATGCCGCCCTTGACCATGGTGGCGGAATGGAGAAACGCGGAAATCGGTGCAGGGGCGGCCATGGCATTGGGCAGCCAGAAGTGAAATGGAAATTGCGCGGACTTGGTAAACGCGCCGACAAAAATCAAGGCCAACACCGCGCCATAAAGCGGATGCGCCCCTATAAGAGAGGCCTGCGGGACCATTCGGGAGATTTCATAGGTACCGCTGATAGTTTCCAACAGCAAAAAACCGACCAAAAGCGCCAACCCCCCGGCTCCGGTAACTAAAAGGGCCTGGCGGGCGCTTTTGCGCGAGGCCTCTTCCTCGTGTTCAAACCCGATTAACAGGTAGGAGAAAATCGTGGTCAACTCCCAGAAGACAAACAGGGCGATCACATTGTCAGCTGTGACAAGCCCCAGCATGGAGATCATAAAGGCATGCAGAAAAATAAAAAACCGGCCTGTGTCCCTGTGGCCGTGCAGGTAGTCAACCGCATAGATCGTAACAAAAAACCCAATGGCACTGATAATCAGCGCAAAGAAAATGCTCAGGCCGTCAAGCATAAAGGAGAGGTTAACACCAAGGGCGGGAATCCAGGAAATTGACAACCGATAGGACTCGCCGGCAGCCATAGCCGGAACCATGGCACAGGCACCCAGAAATAAAACAAGGGGCAGGATACAGGACGCCCGCACGATCCATTCAGTCCGATGTTTTAAGGAAACGCCCATCTATTGCCGTAATCTAAATATAAGCGATAGCCGCCCAATAAACTGTCTGCCGTTGTTTGTTTTCCATTTTGCGCCTCCTGTGATGAAATAAGTTTGAAATATACTGAACTATAAATTATCCACAAAATGAACAACTTTCAAGAAATCAGCCATTATCTTTGCTTGCGGGCGTATATAGATTAATGATAGATTAGGATACAGAGTCGATACAGGACGAAACACTGAATCGATAAAGAACCCATTGATGGACTTTTCTAAAAAAACTGATAAATACGATGTTATCATTGTCGGCGGCGGGCCGGCCGGTCTTTTTGCCGCCTATTACCTATCCATCCATTCAAGCCTTCGCGTGCTCCTTATTGAAAAAGGAAAGCCCCCCCTAAAACGCCAATGCCCAATAAACGGCACCGGTGAATGCCTGAAATGCCAGCCCTGTCATATACTTTCCGGTATCGGCGGCGCCGGGCTTTTCTCCGACGGCAAACTCAATTTTATCGCCAAACTCGGCAAAACCGACCTTACCCAGTTTTTACCGCTCCATCAAGCCAATGAACTCATCCAGGAAACCGAAGAGATTTTCAGCACCTTTGGAATGGACGGCCCGGTTTATCCGTCCGACATGGAAAAAGCCAAGGCCATACGGCGGGACGCCAAAAAGGCAGGCATCGACCTTCTCCTTATCAAACAGAAACATTTGGGCAGCGACTGTCTGCCCGCCCATATTTCAAAAATGTCGGAGGACTTGGAAAACCGGATATCCATTCATACCTCGGAGGACGTAACGGATATCGATATCTTACCGGACGGCCAAAAACGACTGTCCACAAACAAGGGAACCTATTCGGCAAAAAATGTCATTTTAGCGCCCGGCCGGGCGGGGGCGGAATGGATGTCCGGAATTGCCCGGAAATATAACATCGCCATGAGCCAGCGCGGGATCGAAGTGGGAATCCGTGTCGAAGTACACGGCGATATCACCCGGGATCTCTGCAGCATCATTTATGATCCCACCTTTTTCATTCAAACCGGCAAATATGATGACGAAACCCGGACATTCTGCACCAACCAGGGCGGCTACGTCACGCAGGAATTCTACCAGGACTTTGTGTGTGTGAACGGCCATGCGTATGCGGACAAAAAGTCCGAAAACGCCAACTTCGCCTTTCTCTCCAAGGTTGTGTTAACTGATCCGGTAACTGACAATCAGTCCTATGGCGAATCCATCGGCCGGCTGGCCACATTGATCGGCGGGGGTAAACCCCTGCTTCAGCGTTTCGGGGATTTAAAACG
The DNA here is from genome assembly GCA_018399235.1 of Desulfobacterales bacterium. Taxonomy (GTDB): domain Bacteria; phylum Desulfobacterota; class Desulfobacteria; order Desulfobacterales; family Desulfosalsimonadaceae; genus M55B175. The sequence goes on from JAGYOX010000004.1 coordinate 53,558, forward strand.
CGGCCGCCGGAGCACCTGGCCGCGAATCCGGAAGAGCTATATTGAGCCGACGCTAAAAAACGTGGTCTGCGGGGATATTGCCATGGCACTGCCGGAGCGAAGCCTCACCAATGTCATGGAGGGCTTGGAAAAGCTAAACCAGGTGGTACCCGGAGTTTCAAACGACGAGACCCTGCTTTATGCACCGGAGATCAAGTTCTTTGCCACCCAGCTTGAGACCAACGCCGAGCTTGAAACCGCCATACCGGGTTTATTTGTAGCCGGAGACGGCCCCGGTGTGGCCGGCAACATCGTATCCGCCGCCGCCACCGGCCTGATCCCGGCAAAAGCGATTATTAATAGGCTTCAGGAGTTGATGGCTTCGTAAAAAGGGATTAATGCCGCCGCGCGGCATTTTTGCAGAAAGGAACGTTTGATTCGTTCTCGTAATCGGCTTTTATTTTTCGAGTACAAGTACGAGAACCGCCCCACTGATGTGGGACTGAGTACGATTAAGTTCCTTGGGAGTAACCTCCCCCGGGCCGAGGCCCGGGACC
>JAGYOX010000040.1 GCA_018399235.1 Desulfobacterales bacterium
ATCCGCATTATCCTGGGTTTACTCCTGGTAGTCAGTGTTTGCAAGTATTTGCTCAACAGCCTTGAAGGCTTGAATTTTTTGCCGGATTTTCCTCTGGAGCCGACTGAAGAATATCTTGACGATATCTGGCCGTTTATTTGGTTTTTCTTCTTTTTTACCAATTTTATGGAAACCAGTGACCAAGACCTGCGGGACAGCAAAGAACGCTACCAGATGGTATTTAATAGTTCCCGGGATGCCATTTTCATCTTGAATGGCAGCACAAAAATTCTGGACTTAAATTCCGCGGCGGTTACATTGACAGGATATTCCAGGCAAAAACTAAAAAATATGGCCTTGACTGATTTAACAGAAGGAATGGATATCAATACTTACCGGCATCATTTCAACTACAAAAATGAGGGGTTCTCTTATACAGCCGAAATTAAAATTTTATGTGCCGACGGCAAACAATTGGAAACTGAATGCAGTAATACGATTGTATTTATCAAAGGCCGAAAGTTAATGCATACAGTAGCCAGGGATATCACTGATCGCAAGAAGGCGGAAATTCTACTGGCAGCGGAAAAAGAAAGGCTGAATACAACCCTCTACAGCATCGGCGACGGGGTTATTACAACAGACACTGAAGGACAGGTCACAATGATAAACCGCGTCGCCGAGAGTCTGACCGGCTGGAGCCAGGACAACGCCATGGGCAAGCACCTGTCAGAGATTTTCCAAATTGTCGAGGAACCTTCCCGAGAGCCTTGTGATAATCCGGTAGACAGGGTTATTGAAAATAATGCCGTCACTGCACTGGGGCGACACACCGTGCTGATTTCAAAAAATGGCCTGGAATACAATATCGCAGACAGCGGTGCGCCGATTATCGATCATCAAGGCCAAACCATCGGGATCGTTATTGTATTCCGGGATATTACAGCAAACCGAAAAACCCAGGAAGAGATGTTAAAAATCGAAAAACTCGAATCCTTGGGCGTTCTTGCCGGTGGTATTGCACATGATTTCAATAATTTGTTGACAGGAATCATGGGCAGCGTCTCTTTACTGAAATTCGAAATGCAGCCGGATTCAAAAATCAGTCAGCGGCTTGAGGAGATCGAAAAAGCCGCCCAGAGGGCGACAGATCTTACCCAGCAGTTGCTGACCTTTTCAAAAGGCGGAAAACCGGTAAAGGAATTAACAAATCTCAGGGAATTGATCAGGGAATCATCCAGCTTTGCTCTCAGGGGGTCAAATGTCAAATGTGAATTCCGTTTGGATCCATCTCTAAAGGCCGCTGAAATTGATCCCACCCAAATCGGCCAAGTGATAAGTAATATCGTGATCAATGCCGACCAAGCCATGCCAGAAGGCGGCCGGATCAACATTCTTGCCAGAAACGTCGAAATTAAAGCCGGCAATGAAATGATACTTGAGCCGGGGAGTTACATCCAAATTACAATCCAAGACAACGGGCCGGGGATACAAATAGAAAACCTGGGAAAACTTTTTGACCCCTATTTTTCCACAAAACAAAAAAGCAGCGGGCTCGGCCTTTCGGTAGCGCTTTCGATTATCGAAAAACATTACGGAAAGATTACCGTTGACTCAAAAGCGGGTAAAGGGACGAGTTTTTATATATACTTGCCCGCATCAGAAAGATTGCCGCACCAACCCAAAGAAGCGGAGAGCAAGCCCTTTACCGGCAGAGGACGGATTCTGGTCATGGATGACGAAGATTTTATCCGCGACATTTCGATTTCTATGCTTTCAGAAATGGGGTTTGAGGTAGAAACGGCCAAAGAAGGCAACGAGGCGATAAACCTCTATCGCAAGGCGATGGAGACGGGACAACCCTTTGATGTGGTAATTATGGATTTGACGGTTCCCGGCGGCATGGGCGGCAAGGAAGCCATCAAGGAACTGACAGCACTTGATAAAAATATCAAGGCGATTGTCTCTAGCGGGTATTCCAATGATCCGGTGATGGCGGATTTTCAGTCATACGGATTTAAAGGCGCAATTAAAAAACCATACATGATGCAGGAAATGAGCGAAGCGCTAGGAATACTGTTTCGCGCAGAACAATAGAGATGACTAAATTTGACCCTCCTTAAATACATGCTTTCCCCATTGACATTATCGCCACTTTCTGCCATATATATATAAATACAGGAACTTAGGAAGTTGATCGGGCTGTAAAAAAGGAGGAATAGTGGCATTGAACGCATATTTAGTGTCCGATGCGCATATGAACCTGAAATAGGCACTGATTCTCGCCATGAAACGAGAAGATAAATCCCTCAAATTGTATTCGCTTCTTGGTGAGTGGACCGAGGATGATGCGATCAGTCTTTTGTTTGTCGGTCTGGCCAAGGAAGAAGCCCGCCACCGGCACCGAATCAAAAAAGCATATCAATCGCTTTTTGGTAAACCAGTATAAGTCCGCATCAAGTTGGAATTTATACGTTGTGCTTACAGACACAACATGATATCGGTATATCTCGAAGCCATCAACCTTGGGATGTTGGTGACCTGAAACCCTTATTATCCGACTGACTTACCGAATGCCGCAGGCTGAAAAAAAAAATAATGATCCCATCGAGCGTTGGTTTGAAAACGCCAGCAGAAAAATTATTCGATTTCGATTCATCTGGCTGGCGATTATCGCTGTAGTTTTTGGCATCACCGCCCTCGGGCTTTCCCGCGTCGAATTTGACACATCCATAGAAAATTATTTCCCCCAAGACTCACCCATATTTGCCAAAAAGCAAAAATTCAACGAACATTTCGGCAACAGTGATTTTGTGGCATGCCTTATTCGGGCCGATGATATATTCCAGCCGGAAGTTTTGCGCATGATGCGATCTTTAAGCAAGGATTTGGAATCTAGCGTCCCCTTTGCTGACGGCGTAATATCCTTAGTGGATACGACCTACTGCCGAACGAAAAACGGCCGCCTTGTTGTTGACAACCTTGTTCCCGAGCCGGTGCCGACGGATCCGGAAAAAATTGCCCGCATCCGGGAAGAAGCTCTATCCAAAGAATATTTGACCGATAAAATTATTTCAAAGGACGGTACCGAGGCCTGGCTGGTCCTTCAGCTAAAACCCTATCCCGAGAACTGGGAAGACAAGCATCACCTCTCACCGACGAATGCCGTGGGGAAAAAAACCCTCGAAATTCTCTCCCAGCCCGAATACCAGGAATTCACGATTCAACCCACAGGCTGGCCGGTAATGGTTTATGAAGAGCTTATTTTCACTAAAAACGAGTCCAGCCAACTGATGACAGCTGCTATAATTATTGCCGTGATCGTCTTGATTGTTTTTATGAGATCCTTTCGCGGCGTTATCACGCCGTTTCTGATTTCCAGCATTGCACTGGTCATCGTTTTCGGGATGATGGGGTTTCTAAATATCAAGGTCAATGCCCTGCTTTTTAGCGTTCCGGTTGTACTGATTCTGGCCATTTCCATCGGCTATACGATCCACCTGTTTAACTATTTTAACAGAGAGTTCCGTACCAACGGCAGTCGAAAGGAAGCGGTTTACAGGGCCGTCCGCCGTGCCGGATGGCCGATCAGCTTCTCGGCTCTGACAACCATTGGCGCATTGCTCTCATTTGTAGCCATTCAGCTGGTGCCTATCCAATGGCTGGGCACGACATCGGCGGTCTTGATATTCTTCGGCTTTTTGCTCGTTATGACTTTGGCCCCTATCCTTTTGAGCATGGGGAATAATCAGACACCAAAACCGGAGGCTGCAAAGCCGCCGGTTTTTTGGAGTGATAAATACTTCATCAGACTGACAAAATGGATATTTGCGCATTCAAAGGCCATTTTGATCGTATACGTCTGCATAATTGTATTTTGCATCTACGGCCTGACAAAAATCGAGATCAACATTGATACGGAAAATACTTACGGCCCAAATGTCCCCTATGTCAACCGGATGCTTGAAATTGCCGAATCCGAGCTTGGCTCCTTTAACACGTATAATATCACTCTGGACTTCAACCGGCCCAATGCGGTTAAAAATCCCAACGTATTAAAACATTTTGAGTCCTATATAGAAAAGGTCCAGAACCTGACAATGACAAAAAAGACTTACTCGATACTGGGTATTTTAAAAGAAATGAACCGGCTGAAGCACGATGGGGATGACGCCTATTATAAATTGCCGGATGGATTTATTGCCACCGGCGAACTTTTCATGGAATATGAAATGCTCGCTGAGGGACCGGAACTGTCAAGATGGGTCAGCAATGATTACTCCATGCTGCGCCTTCAGGTGGGCACCAATGACTTAAATGCCCAGGAAACCATCCGGGAAATCGATTTTCTTCAAAAAGAAGCGCATGATTTATTTCCTGAGGCGAAAATTAATATAACCGGCGGCATGCCCGAATACGCAGCGCTCAACCATTATGTCGCCAAAGGGCAGATTAATTCTCTTTGTATCGCACTTGCAGTGATTGTCATTTTAATGATTATCGTCTTCAGGAGTGTTAAGCTCGGCATAATCGGCCTGATACCGAATATTACGCCCTTAATGGTTATTGGCGGGTATATGGGATTGACGCATACGCCGATGGATTTTTTGACCATCACAATTGCCCCCATGGTCCTGGGGCTTTCAGTAGATGATACCATTCACTTTCTGGATTATATCAAAAGTGAATATCATTCCACGCAAAACTATCTTCAGGCCACCGCCTGTGCATTTAAAGTGGTTGGCCGGGCGCTCTTTATTACCACATTCGTCATTGTGATCGCCTTCAGCATATACGGCTTTTCAAACCTGCATATCATGATCAATTTAGGCATCCTTATCATTTTAGGCATCACTTCCGCCCTTCTGGCCGATTATTTTATCACCCCGATTCTTATCAAATGGACCCATCCGTTCGGCGGCAAACAAAGAGGCACTGAGGCACTGAGGCACTGAGGCAATTCGTCCGGTATTGTCATTTCGAGCGTCAGCGAGAAACCTTGACAAACAAGATTCCTCGTCACTTTCGTTCCTCGGAATGACAGAAGTGCAAGGCACTGGGGCACTGAGGCAATTCGTCCGGTATTGTCATTTCGAGCGTCAGCGAGAAATCTTTTACACAAGATGCCTTGCCACTATCGCTCCTCGTAATGGCATGGGGGTCAACTTTTTATTCAGTTTTTTATAGCCTCGGCACGCGGTTTAAAAAAAAGATGATACAGAAGATCACAGTAACGGTCCAACTTGATCATACCCGCCTGGGACTCGGTGTAACGCCAAAATCCATAAAGCTTGGTCAAACGGATCAGCTTGTCACTGTATAAACGCCACGTAAACTTTTCCCTGACCCGCTCCATACCATTCTCAGATATCTGCTGCCATAGGTTTTCATTCTCGTGGTATTCCCTTATATAATCCCACAGGACATCGGCAATTAAATTCGGCTTACTCGTATTCATCAAGTATCCGCTTTTCCGGTCGATAATAATCTCGGACGGTCCGCCGAATATGGGAGCGAATGTGGGCAGGCCGCATTGCATGGCCTCAAGTATGGTTAGGCCGAATGCTTCAAACAACGCGGGCTGGACAAAGAGACCCCGACGATCGGCGATAATCCGATAGACCTCCCCCGTTTCCTGCTTGGGAACACTGGGCAGCCAACGGATATGGCCGTGCAGTCCATAGGTGCCAATCAGTTCGTACATCCGTTCGATTTCACTGCGCTCCTCCCTGTCTTGAGAGTCTTCAGAGTGAATGGTGCCGGCGGCCGCAATCAGATTACAATGTTTTCGAAGTTCCGGGTGCTGACCGAAGGCTTCTACCAGACCGGTGATATTCTTGATCCGATCAAGCCGGGCCATGGTAAAAATCGGTATTTGATCCGGATCTTCAAAATAACCGTAAATATCTTCCGATTCTTCCTCAAACAGGCGTTTTTGCCAGTAGGTGGTTTTACTGGTAGGCCGTTTCTCCGTATTGTAGTATGGAAAATAGTTGGCCTCATCAACCCCCGGCGGCACTACATTAAACTTTGGATTAAAGAGATTGACGCCGTTTACCACCTGGTAAAGACCGGGCATGGTATAAAATTGGTAGGACTCATACTGCCCGACCCGGGATTCGGTTCCGGCAATTTCCTGGTAGGTGCTGGTAATGATAAAATCGGATTTATTCATGGCAAGCAGGTCGGCGGTGAACTGACAGGAAAAGTGATAGTCCGGCTCCAGATCCTGCCAATATAAATCGGAGAACAGGTACTTGGTTTTCTCAAGGGCATGGGCAATGGTACACTGAATCACATCCATACGATCGGAAAGAAGGGTTGCCACGAGATTGCCGTCTGAATAATTGCCTATAATCAAATCCGGCCGCCCCTGGAACTCAGCCAAAAGGTCCCTCTCACAATCACAGGCAAAACGGTCCAGATATGACCAGATGCGAAACCGCGACACCCAATCCTGAAATTGTTGGCCATCCTCATCATAAAACGGGATCCTCAGAATATAAGAATTATGGGTTCCGACAATATCTTCCGTGCGCTGATTGCAAGAGGTGGCCCCCGCATTCGGTATTAACCGGGTCACCACGATAACCCGGGGGATGACATTGATCCCCGCAAGTTCATATTCCTTTTCAAGATGGGCCTCCAATGCCCGGACCTGATCCAATATATAAATTACCTGGCCGCCGGTATCCGGTTTTCCCAGAACGTTTTCCTGCCCGAACCAGCCATGTGGAGAAATAATGGCCACCTTGGATATCATGGGTACTCGGGAGATGAACCCTTCGAGGCCGGCGCTGCTGGGCTCATGAAAAAGAGCGTAAAGAAGCTGCATGGTTTCCAAAGTCCTGCCGGCATTGTGCCCCCATCCCGGCTCAAATCCTTTACTTTTAAGCTGGGGCTCCAAATTTTTATACGGCATCTCAGGATCAAGTCTTTCAAGGTCCTCAATAATTTCTTCAAGCGCCCCTAAAAAATCCTCCATGTTATTTAAAATGGCGCCATTTACCAAAAGCTGCTGGCCGTTGATCCGATGAAGCCGCAGGAACTCAAACAGTTTGACGCGACATTCTTTTACCTGCTGAAACATATTACTTGACATGTACTTATTTAAAAAGCTGATGCCGTTTCCTACATTTTTGACATCCCGTATTTCCGGAGAATAGTCATAAAACGGCAGGAAATCGAGCTCCAAAGTGTTCCTGTTGGCTGCCGCCTGGTTGCCGAGGATATAGGCGTCCTTGTAGTCAAGGTACCGGTTGATAGAGATTTCCTCCATATAATCAAATGATCCCGACAGCCTGTATATCCGGTAACGGGCCAGCGTATACCTGTGAAGAATCAGCACGAGATTTTCCATAAACAGAATTTCCGGGACCCTGTTTAAAAACTTGGCGATTCTTGAACTCTCGCCAAACTCTCTGTCCTTGCCATTATCCCGGCACCACTGGACCCATTCCAGCCAGATATCATTTCTAAGGAAATATTGCTGATCGGTGTTTTTTAAAACAAAAATAAAATCGGCAAAATCCTTCTGTTCGTTTTCGGGTATTAATTTGGCAATAATATTAGTCACATTTGCTCCTTTCTGACAGGCGTTCTCCGAACCAATCAGGTTCAGCGCGCCCACTGACATTATCACCCCCTGCCTTAATCTGTTCCAACGGATTAAGTCAAGACCGAAAAAATAACTGGCTGTGGATTCACTTCCCCAAATCGCTTTTTTTCTCCTTGTACCTTTAGACCACTGCTTATCCATTGACATGCCTCAGTAGATCACTTAAATTTCTTCATAGAGTATCCACGGTTAACATAATAAGATGACCAACATCGAAAAAAAGGGGGTTTATCATGGCCAAAAAAGTCGTAATTGATCAGGATGAATGTGAAGGCTGCGAAAGCTGTGTCGAGATCTGTCCGGAAGTCTTTGGCTTTGATGAGGACAGGGAAGTCGCCTATGTAATCAAACCCGAAGGCGGGCCGGAAGATGAAATTGAAGAAGCCATCGACTCATGCCCGGCGGAATGCATCCATTGGGAAGAAGATTAATTGATACGTTAATCCTTTTAAACCTGCACGGCCCCTTTACAGAGGGGGCCGTGAGATATTTCCGCCAGAGTTTAAATGCTTTTCTAAAAATCGGTCAAAGCCCTGCCGGGATGAGTTATTCAGAATTATTGTGTCCTGCATGCACCTTAAGCGGCGGCACCCTGGGTTTAAAAATCAAAATCAGCGGGGGCAGCACAAACATATCCCCGATCAGGGCGAACACCATGGAAAATGCGGTTAGCATACCGAACATCTTGGTCGGCAGAATGCTTCCCAACACCAGCACGAAAAATCCACAAAACAAGAGCAGCGTCGTGATCACTATCGGTTTGCCCACATCGACAAACGTCTGCACCACCGCCTCGTCTGCATCTTTCTTCAGTCCGCTGTTCCGCCTGATCCAGGAAACAAAATGAATGGTATCATCCACAGCAATGCCTATGGTAACGCTTGCAATCATGGTTGTCGCCACATCCAATGGGATACCCAGCCAACCCATCAATCCCAGGGTCATGATTATGGGAAACAGGTTGGGGACCATTGAAAATATCGCCAGCCAAAAATTTCGACAGACGAACAGCATCACAAAAAAAATGATCGTAAATGCAATGGCAAAACTTCTCTGCTGCCCCTCCTGAAGGTGCTTGTCCATTCTTAAATATAGGGAGGAGAGCCCCGTTATATTAAAAGAAAACGCATCCCCCAGAATTTTTTCAAGATAGGTGTTTACCTCGGAGTGAAGCCGGTACCCCGCCTCGTTTGACTTCCAAATCGAGAGAAAGGTAATGCATATTTGCCTGTGATCCAGTGAGATTATCCGATCCAGAACGGCCGGATCGCCCAGTTCGTATGCGTCAACAATATCCAGCCGGGAATCGGGAACCTTAAAATAGGCCGGCTTGTTTGCATTGATCGCCTGGTTGAATTCCTTCAGGTAATTGACGATTGAAAACGCATGGGTGAGGTCTTTATTCTCGGACAATAGATGTTGTTGGATGGTTTCAACCCGTTTCACGGCTTCCGGGTCCTCGAAATCTGTTTCCTTTTCGGCTTTTATCCACACAATAAAGGGGATGGTGCCCCCGAAATGGTTTTCGATAACGGTAAAGTCAGATTTAATCCGGTTGTTATCCGGCAGATAGTTAAATGTATTGGTTTCAAATTTTAACCGGGTCATGCCAAAAATGGCAAAAATCAGCACCCCGATAAAAAAAACAAATAAAAGCCACTTTTGCCTTGTGGCAAACCGGCCGAAACATACCAGCCCCCGGGTAAAAATATCGCTTCGGACCGTTGTGCCCTGCACCACTTTTATTTTTTCAAGAGACCTTGCCACGCGTCTCCTGTTTAGAATAATCAACGGGGGCAGCACACTTATAGAAAGTATAAAGGCCAGCATAACGCTGATGGCTGTAAATACCCCCAAAATAGCAACCGGCCGGATATCACTTGAATAAAAAGATAGAAAACCGGCGCCCGTGGTAAAGCTTGTAAACAGGCAGGGAAACCAGACCTGTCGAATGGTCTTTTGCAGGCCGGCGACCGTATCCAGGTGTTGCTTCCGGATGGTTTCTTTTAAATGGGAAAGGATGTGAATGGAATCGGCAATCGCAATGGCTAGCAGGATGGCGCCCATAGTGTTTGTGATGATATTAAACTTCTCCCCGCAAAAAACATAAAACCCTACCCCCCAGATTAAAATTACCAGAAGATTGACCTCGCACAGAAGGGCCAGACTCAGTTGCCGTAAAAGAAGAATAATAAAAATAAATATAAGGATGAGGATCACCGGGATAAACGTTTTGAAATCCTTTTCAGACAGCCGGTTCATCTCAACTTCGATAAAAGATGGCCCGGAGCAATACAGGGCGAAATGATCCCCCGCAATACGTCTGGAAACATCTAAAATCGCATAGGAGGTTTTTCTCTTCTGGCTCTCCATCAAGGATTCGAGTTCCACATGAACTGCCGTCATTTGGGCATCAGATGTCAATATGTGCTCGCTCACAAACCGGTTGGAAAGGGCCCGCGCTTTTGCCACAGCCAATTGCCGGGGGGATAGTTTACCGTCGGGCACAATCTGCCGGAGCATGATCGCATCTTCGGTGCCGAAGAATTCCTCAACATTGGTGATACTGACCACCCGGTCCACCCCGTCTACCCGTTTAAGGGCATCGGTTAGCCGCCTTATAATTTCTAAACTTTCATTGGAAAACAGGTTATCATGTTCTAAGGCGACAACAGAGAACTCCTCATTACCGAAAACCTCCTGAAACTGCTGGTAGGTGGTATACCGGCTGTCGCCGGGCTCAAAAAAAACTTCAATGTGGTTGTTGTGGGACTGCTGAAAAAAACAGTAGAGAAAGAAAAGCGTAAAGACTAAAATAAATCCCAGAATCCGCCGGGGATGAGAGAAGACGATATCGATAAAGGCATTGATAAAATTTTTCAGCATGATCAATCGGCAAAAAAATTTTTATTGACCGGAGGTCAACGGCTTCGTAAAAATTCCAATATTCTCTAAATGATCAGGCACCAACGGGGGAATACCCCCAGAATGATAAAAACTGATAAATAATGGCTTAAAAAAAATGAAGCAGCGTCTTATCGTTGTCGGTTGGTTTACATTTGTCGGCCTCACATCCGTTCTATTTTTCTTAATCGCCCTGCTTATCCGGATCATCACCTGGCCGTTTGACCGCCGCCAGGTTATACTGCAGCAGTTTACCTGTTTTTGGGCGGCCCTTTACACCTGGATTATTCCTGCATGGCGAATCCGGGTCGACGGCCGTGAACACCTGCCGCGGCGAACACCCCATGTAGTGGTATCCAATCATCAGTCACTGCTAGATATCCTGGTCCTCTTCAACCTGTTTTTTCACTTCAAGTTCGTATCCAAAATTGAAATTTTCAAAATTCCGCTGATCGGCTGGAATATGTATTTAAATAAATATATTAGACTTACACGGGGCGACAAAAAGAGTGTCACCAAAATGCTGGAGGACTGTGAAAAAGCTCTGAGAACAGGCAGCTCCGTGCTGATTTTTCCCGAAGGCACCCGCTCGCCCGACGGACAAATAAAAGAATTCAAGCTGGGCGCATTTATCCTGGCCCTAAAAATGAAAGCGCCCATTTCGCCGATCGTCATTTCAGGAACCAATGCCGCGCTTCCCAAATACAGTCTGAATTTTCACGGCCGGACAGATATACACATGCGGGTACTTAAACCCATTGCCTATGAATCCTTTTCCCACCTCTCAGCCGAAGAGACGGCTAACATGGTAAGGGAAACCATCATCAGGGCCCATGATGAAATCAAAAAGGGAACTTCGGAAATATCCGGGTAACTGGATCACCTGATATCCGCATGGTACTCCTGAAGCGACTTTGGCAATGATTGTCCTTCCAGTCGGGCCTTAATTCCTCTTGCGGCCGCCATCGCCGCGGCGGTGGTGGTAATATAAGGTACTTTATAGTTAATGGCGGCCTTTCGTATATAGGAATCATCATCCTGGCTTTCCCGCCCGGAGGGCGTATTCAATACCAGTTGGACCTGCCCGTTCTTAATGCAATCCACGATATCGGGGCGGCCGTAGCCCAATTTTTTAACTGTCTCTGATTCAATGTCATGCTCGGCAAGAAAATCATGCGTACCCTTGGTCGCCTGTATTTTAAAATTCAAATCCTTGAACAGCCTGGCCGGCTCCATTATCTTTGGTTTGTCCGCATTGGCGATCGTTATCAAAACCGTGCCTTCTAAGGGCAGGGGAACCTGTGTGGCCTCCTGGGCCTTGAAAAAGGCGAGCCCAAAGGAATCGGCCATGCCCAGGACTTCACCGGTGGATCGCATCTCCGGTCCGAGCAAGGGATCAACCTCGGGAAACATGTTAAAGGGAAAAACAGCCTCCTTAACCCCGAAATGGGGAATCATTTTCCGCTTCAACCCGAATTCGCCGAGTTTTCCCCCGAGCATGATCTGCGTAGCAATGCGCGCCATGGAGACACGGCAGACCTTTGACACCAGCGGAACGGTTCGGGAGGCCCGGGGATTGGCTTCGATAATATAGACCTTATCATCCGCAATAGCGTACTGAATGTTCATCAAGCCAACGACTTTCAGTTCCATGGCGATTTTACGGGTATATTCGTTTATGGTTTCAATATGTTTGACCGGAATGCTGACCGGCGGGATTACGCAGGCTGAGTCCCCGGAGTGAACCCCGGCCAACTCAATGTGCTCCATGGTCGCCGGCACAAAAGCGTCCCACCCATCGGCAATGGCGTCGGCTTCCGCCTCAATGGCATTCTCGAGGAACTTATCGATCAAAATCGGCCGTTCCGGGGAGACATCCACCGCCATAGCCATGTAGCGCCGAAGCATCTCTTCGTCATGCACGATCATCATGGCGCGCCCCCCCAGCACATAGGACGGCCGGACCATCAACGGATACCCGATCCGTTTGGCGATCTTGAGGGCTTCTTCGGCTGAAATGGCCATATCGGATTCCGGCTGGGGGATACCCAGTTTCCGCATAAACTGCCGGAAGCAGTCCCGGTCCTCCGCCTGCTCAATGGTCTCAGGCGATGTGCCGAGAATTTTAACCCCTGCATCCGTCAACTCCTGGGCGATATTGAGCGGTGTCTGGCCCCCGAACTGCACAATCACCCCTTCCGGCTTTTCCTTTTCATATATGCTCAAGACGTCTTCCACGGTCAGAGGCTCAAAATACAGCTTATCCGAAGTGTCATAATCGGTTGACACCGTTTCCGGATTACAGTTGACCATAATGGATTCATATCCCGCATCCCGTATGGCAAAGGCCGCATGAACGCAGCAGTAGTCAAACTCAATGCCCTGACCGATCCGGTTGGGACCGCCGCCCAGAACCATTATTTTCTTGCGGTCCGTGACTTCGACCGTGTCCGGGGCGTTATAGGTGGAATAATAATACGCGGCATTCTCCACACCGCTCACCGGCACCGGCTCCCAGGCCTCAACCATGCTTAGCTGTTTGCGCTTCTCCCGGATATCGACCTCCGGGATTTTTAACAGCTGGGAAAGGTATTTGTCGGCAAACCCGTCCTTTTTGGCCTGAATCAACAGATCATCCGGCAGCATTGCCCCTGCATGCAAAAGGATCTGCTCCTCAAGGGCCACGAGCTCTTTCATTTGCTCTATAAACCAGGCCTTGATCCAGGTTTTCTCGTGCAGCGCATCAACGGTTGCGCCTTTGCGAAGGGCTTCGTACATGATGAACTGCCGTTCACTTGACGGGGTATTTAACATCATCATCAGCTCATCCAGCGACTTCTGATTGAAATCTTTGGCAAATCCTAAGCCGTAGCGATTATTTTCCAGCGACCGGATGGCTTTCTGCAACGCCTCCTTATAGTTTTTGCCGATACTCATGACCTCACCCACAGCGCGCATCTGGGTGCCCAGCTTGTCATCAACCCCCTCGAACTTTTCAAACGCCCACCGAGCAAATTTTACGACCACGTAATCCCCGCTCGGCGTGTATTTTTCCAATGTGCCATCCCGCCAGTAGGGAATTTCATCAAGCGTCAAGCCTCCGGCCAAAAGTGACGAGACATAGGCAATGGGAAACCCCGTCGCCTTTGACGCCAGCGCCGAGGATCGAGAGGTGCGAGGGTTGATTTCAATGACCACCACCCGGCCGGTCCGGGGATCATGGGCAAACTGAATGTTGGTCCCCCCGATCACCTCAATGGCTTCCACAATAGCGTATGAATATTTTTCAAGCTGCTTCTGAAGCTTTTGATCAATGGTCAGCATGGGAGCCGTACAATAGGAATCCCCCGTATGTACGCCCATGGCATCCACATTTTCAATAAAGCAGACGGTTACAATCTGATTTTTTGCATCCCTCACCACTTCGAGCTCCAACTCTTCCCAACCCAAAACAGATTCTTCAACAAGAATCTGATTGACAAGGCTTGCAGCCAACCCCCGGGCGGCGACTACCCGCAGCTCTTCCACATTATAGACATGCCCGCCGCCGGTACCGCCCATTGTGTAGGCCGGCCTGATAACCACAGGGTATCCAAGATCCTCGGCCACTTTTTCAGCCGCTTCCACAGTCGTGACCGCCTTGCTTGCCGGCATCTCAATGCCCAGATGGTCCATGGTCTCCTTGAACGCCGTGCGATCCTCCCCCCGCTCAATAGCCTGGATATTGACACCGATAATACGGACCCCATATTTATCAAGCACCCCCGCCCGATGTAGTTCAGACGTGAGGTTCAAGCCGGATTGCCCCCCAAGATTCGGCAGCAAGGCATCCGGACGCTCCTTTTCTATAATCCAGCTCATGGTCTCAACATTTAAGGGTTCCACATAGGTCACATCCGCCATTCCGGGATCAGTCATAATGGTGGCCGGGTTGGAATTGACCAGCACGATTTCATAACCCAGCGCCCGCAGCGCCTTGCAGGCCTGGGTCCCGGAATAATCAAACTCGCAGGCCTGGCCGATAATAATCGGCCCGGAACCGATGATCATGACCTTGTGTATATCTTCAAGCTTGGGCATACTTGCTCCTTTATAAAATGGGTTTTGGGTATTGGGTATTGGGTTTTGTGGCTTTATGGCTTTGAGCTAAAATATGATATTTAAAGTTTTACGATACTCTCCCCTAACACCTAATACCTAATACCTAATACCTAAAAATGACTACTTCCATCCCAGCAATGCGTGCACAGCTTTTCCTTCGGCAGCCCGATGGCGTTTACCATATCCTCCAAAAGTTGAAATTTGAGCGACGTCAACCGCAGTTGCTCCCGAATTTTTTCCACCATGGCCTGATTCTTTTCAGAGCCACAAGTCGCATATTCCTTGATGGCATCCATGCTGCCGCCCTCCAGTTCATAAATTACCTTGCGGCTGAGCAGATCCAGGGTTGAACGGGAGGCGGAAAAATTTAAAAACTCGCAAGGATAAATCAACGTTGGACATGCGGTCCTCATGTGCACCTCTTTTGCCCCGAAATCGAATAAAATCTGGACATTGTCTTTTAACTGGGTTCCCCGGACAATCGAATCATCGCAAAACACCACCCGTTTCCCGGCAATCATCTGGGGGACGGGAATCAGCTTCATTTTGGCTACAAGATCCCGCATCCGCTGATCCGCTGGCATGAAGCTTCGGGGCCATGTCGGGGTATATTTCACAAAAGGCCGTTTATAGGGAACCTGTTTTTTATTGGCATAGCCGATGGCGTGCCCGATCCCCGAATCCGGAATGCCGGCGACAAAATCAATCGGAATATCATCCCGTTCAGCCATTGCCTGACCACATCGGTATCGGACCTGCTCAACATTAATATCTTCATAGCTGGATGCCGGATACCCATAATAAACCCAGAGAAATGAGCATATCTGCAACTCATCCCCCGGTGCCGCTCGCTGTTCATAGCCTTCTGCGGTAAAAAAAACGATTTCACCGGGACCGAGATACCTCTCTTTTTCGTAGCCCAAATTAAAAAGCGCACAGGTTTCCGATGTAGCCGCAAATGTGCCCTCTTTTTTACCGAGGACGATGGGCGTTCGACCGAGCCGGTCCCGGGCGGCAAAAATACCGTCTTTAGTCAAAAGGAGCAGCGAACAGGAGCCCTGAATTTTTTCCTGCGCATAGGCAATGCCCTCCTCGTAAGTTCCCTTTTGGTTGATCAGCATGGCCACAAGCTCGGTGGGATTAACTGTGCCTTCGGAGACTTCTGAAAAATGAAGGCCCTGTTTGAATGCGTGACGGGCGATATCCCCCATGTTGTTAATTCTTCCCACCATGACGATACCAAACGTTCCGAGGTGGGAGCCGATAATCAACGGCTGCGCATCCGTATCACTGATCACCCCGACACCCTTTTTCCCGTTCAATCTGGGCAGCTCGGGCTCAAGCTTCGTCCGAAAATAGGTATTCTCAATATTTTTAATCGATTTTAACATTCCCTGACGGTTTTGAAACGCCAGACCGCCGCGTTTTGTGCCCAGATGCGAATGATAGTCCGTACCGTAAAAAACATCCGTCACACAATCCTGTTTGGACACACATCCGAAAAATCCACCCATAAAATTTCCCCTCCGTGAGCCGGGACTGTTATCAACGGCTCCCCTGAAAGCGAATTCGGTATTTTTTTAGAAAACTCACCGGATGATAAGAAAGTTTCGCCTTCCTGAGCCCTTCATCCCCTATATCGGGTTCCCGATTGACCCACTTAACCGCTTGCACTTGTGATTGATTCTGCAGAAACAGCTGGTTGATTGCCTGGTAGCTCCCCTTGTAATCGGGGCAGCCTTTTTCAAAATGGATGGCTACTGTATCCGGTGCCAGCATTTCACCAATGGTATAGGCAACGATCAGATCATCCACAAAAATGACACCGCCAAACACGCCATCCAGATTTTCCCAATTGATAAGCGTATTCATAATTGCTTGGTTTTCAGCCGCCAGCTGTTCCGAGGATTCGCAGACCCGCCATGTGCACCAGTCATCCTGAAGCGCCATGGCATGATCCGCCACATCATTGTTAATTTCCACATAAGTATACGCGTTGTTTTTTTTAAACTGGTTGACCAGGTTCTTTTTCTTATGAAACCGATTGCCCTTTAAATCTTTTAATTTCCGGGCGTCATAAATATAATCCCACATATTCCGGTCCTCGGATGATACCATCCGGTCACCGAAAACGCGTTTCCAGATACCGGAAAGGGCCTCCGGTACCCGAATAACATTTTTGAATAATTCTGGATGAGCGTTCTGACAGTCGCTCCAGTCCTCGTTGTGCCAATCCCCTACCGGCGCCCACAGCACCGGCTCTGGCAGAGTTTGCCGGATCCAAACCAATGAATCGGTCCAGGCGATTTCAAGGCCATATACGGAGGCCCAGCTGAATAGGTTGATAAAGCCATAGTCGGATGAAACTTCGGGACACTTTGAAAGATACGCCTGATAGATAGGCTGATGCAGAAGGTTGACAGGCTGAAAGGAAAGCGTCATTTAGCCCCCCGGACGGCTTCGGCAAAGGCCCTTCCCTTCTGGTATGCCTCATCCATATATTCGGGATGGGCCAGAACATCACCGGCCAAATCAAGCCCCCGAATCAGAAGGGTATCCCACATCTTCATATCAAAAACATCGAAAAAATATTTCATCGTCAAAAGCATTCCATCAAAGAGCTTTTTTCCTTTTGTCGCGCCAACAGAAATCAACAGGCCTTTCCGAACCGGCGTCCATTGGTTAAACGGGGTTTGGTCAATCCAGTATTTTTTTATCCATAGCGACTGGCAGCGGTCCATAAACATTTTTAAATGTGCGCTGACGGTGTAGAAAAATATCGGGGTGGCAATCATTACCCCGCGGCAGGCCAGCACACGATCCCGTACTGCCTGGAAATCGTCTTTAATAACACATTCCCCCTCTTTTTTGCACCCGTAAATTTCAAGACAGGGAGAAATGTTATAATCCCGCAAAATAATTTCATCCACGACCGCTCCGGCATCGGTCGCCCCGTCTACCGCCCGCTTCATTAAGGTAGCCGTGTTGCCCTGACGTCGTGGGCTGCCATACACCGCTGCAATGTTATACATTGTTTGTCTCCACTATCAGCCCCACCGGGCAGTGATCCGATCCGAAAATATCATCGGCAATAAATGCCTCTTTTATCCGGCCGTCTTCAATCATGTCCGATGTGGCAAAAAAATAATCGATACGCCAGCCTGCATTCCGTTCACGCGCCCTGAACCGGTAGCTCCACCATGAATACTTGACAAGATCCGGATAAAAATACCTAAAGGTATCTACATAGCCGGCCGCCTCTATAGCGTCCAGCCAGTCCCTCTCGATCCTCAAAAATCCCGATATCTTTGAATTGGCCTTGGGATTTTTCAGGTCGATATCATTATGGGCTGTATTGTAATCGCCCGTAATAATGAGGCTCCTGCCTTCATTTTTCAAGCGATTGGCATAGTCAAAAAAATCGCGGTAGAAATCCAGCTTATACTGCAAACGCTCATCGCTCATCTGACCGTTGGGGAAATACACATTGAAAAGGACAAATCCGCCGAAATCAAGCTCCAGTATCCGCCCCTCCTCGTCATAGGCCGGTACGCCGATCCCATAAGAAATGGCCTTCGGAGGAATTCTCGTCCATGCGCCCACACCGGAGTAGCCCTTTTTGACCCCGCAATGAGACCAATAGGATTCATAACCCGGGATATCCTTAATGGATTCATCCAACTGATGGGCCTGCAGTTTAGTCTCCTGAACGCAGAAGACATCGGCTTCCAAGGCGTCGAAAGCCTCCCAAAAGCTCTTCTTTAAAACAGCCCGCAGCCCATTAACATTCCAGGAAATCAACCTCATTTAAGCTTTACCTGAATCCCCATTCATCGCCGCCTGAATACAGATAAACCCCGGCCCGATTTACCGTTTCAAGGCAAACAAGGTCTATTCCCATAAACCGGGACGACACGAAACCGACATTGTGTGATTGATTACAGTAACTGCAGTACGCCATTTGGTGGAGAGCGTCCGACGAAATAATAATCTTAATAAAAAAGAGTGGTTATAGTCGTATATTGCCCTATATCAAGGCATTGGGCAAAACGCAACGCCAAAAATTTGCAGTCTTTGGAGTTTTTATTGACTGACCGATTGTCTGACTATATGATAAAATTGATTAAAACGCATAATCTTGCCCTAAACCCCTTTATTATCAAGCAGGTGAAGTCATGAGGGAAGAAACGGAACTTGAAAAATTTTTGCCCGATTTAAAAAGCATCAAAATTTTTCACTGGCTGCATGAGACCGAACTGAGAAAGCTCCTGATTATTTCCGCCATACTCCACTTTGACAAGGGGGAGACCGTCATCTCCCAAGGGGATGTCGGCCACCACATTTATGCCGTCATCGAAGGCATGGTGGAAGTCTCGATGAAAGACAAAAACGACCAAAAGGTGGTCATCTGTAATATCGGAGAGGGGGAAATCTTTGGTGAAGCAGCTATATTTTTAGCATCAAAGCGAACCGCCACGATTGCCTGCCGCGAAGAAACCACTGTTATCCGGATCAGCCGTCAGGACCTGATCTACTTTTTCAAGACCCATCCGCACGCTGGAAACAAACTGTTGATGCTGATTGTTTTAAGTCTACTTGAAAAATTGAGACATGCCAATGAGGATCTGGTCCTTGAAAAACAGCCGGCAGTCGATTTTGGCCAGGCGGCGGATCTGATTCAGGAATTCATCCAGGAAACAGGACGCCCGCCCCGATCATCAGAATAAAATGGGATTTACAGAACCCGCCTATATTCAAACCGCCAAAAGCGGTGCGCTTTCCGAAAAGATTCAAAAAAGCTGGGAAATACTGAAAAACTGTGAACTTTGCCCGAGGAGGTGCGGTGTTGACCGCCTCTCAGGTGAAACAGGAATTTGCAAAACACCGAAATCCGCCCTGATCTCATCATTTAATGCCCATTTCGGGGAGGAAGCGCCCCTGGTCGGCCAAAACGGTTCAGGCACAATATTTTTCACCCACTGCAACCTGATGTGCTGTTTCTGCCAAAATTTTGATATCAGCCATGAAGGTGTGGGCAGGCCAGTTGGAGATGAAGAGCTGGCCGCCATTATGATCGCCATTCAGAATGAAGGCTGTCACAACATTAACCTTGTCACCCCTTCGCATGTGGTCCCCCAGTTTCTCTCCGCCCTTGAAAAAGCCATAGATGCTGGTCTCAGGCTCCCGATCGTATACAACTCCGGCGGATACGACCGGGTTGAAACGCTTCGGCTGCTTGACGGGGTGATCGACATCTACATGCCGGATTTTAAGTTTTGGGATGCCGAAGCGGCCAAAGCTACCTGCGATGCGCCGGATTATCCGGATGTGGCAAAAGCGGCCATATCAGAGATGCACCGACAGGTTGGCGATCTCCAAACCGACTCAAACCGCATCGCCCGCACCGGCCTTCTGGTAAGGCACCTCGTTCTGCCGGAAGACCTGGCCGGCACCCGGCATATCATGAAGTTTCTTCGTGAAAACATTTCAGCGAACACGTATGTCAATATTATGCCCCAATACCGGCCCTGTGGCAATGCACATAAGGTTCCGGGGCTCCGGCGCCGAATTACGCCTGAAGAATTTAAGGCGGCCATCAATGCCGCCCATGAACAAGGAATAACCCGACTTGACCGCATCTGAAGGCCTGAAAAATCCCTACCCCAATCTGCCCCGATCTTTTAAATCAGTGTATCCCTTCTCGCTGGCCGCCACTTCGTTTATCTATCCGGATCATATGGCGCCAAATGTCCGGATGCTGGGTCCGTACCTGGATGAAATTGAGCTGCTGTTTTTTGAGAGCACGTATCCGGGAAGCCTTCCGGAGCCTAAAGAAATTAATGAGTTAAAAAGGCTCTCAGAAGAATACGGGCTTTCCTACAATGTCCACCTGCCCCTGGATATTTCTTTAACGGCAAAGACACCCGCCGACCGGAAACAGGCAATTGAAACCGTTAAATATTGCATCGACCTGGCAGGCTGCCTGTCCCCTACCACATGGACGCTTCACCTGCCTTACGAGGATGCGGATGAGGATTTCAACTACTGGCTGGACCGAACCGGTGACAGCATCAGCCGGCTTTGCCCTGACCATATCGAAGGCCCCATGCTCTCTGTTGAAACACTTTCTTATCCGCTGGAATGGATTGATGGCCTTCTGAAGGCATTTGACCTTTCCATATGTCTGGATATCTGTCATATGGCAATTCATGGACTCGATTGGAAGTCGTTCTATGAACACTATTCTGAAAAAATCCCGATCATCCATCTGTATGGTTTCCAACATGCCCATGAGCATTTAGGCCTCGATCAAATGCCGGGCGATATCCGAAAGCCGGTGGCGGATATTCTCAGCCGGTTTTCCGGCACGCTCTGTCTTGAGGTTTTCTCCTATAACCATCTTGACGCTTCCCTGAAAATACTTTCCCAACTGGCTTGACACCGGTTAAAATTTTTTAAAGGAGCCTGGTATGTCATTATTATCAGAAACCATTCAAAAAATCCCCGCCATTGATCAAACCTTTTATGAAAAAGCCTTGGACCGGCTGGCTAATCAGGCCAGGCCGGCAGGCAGCCTGGGCATGCTTGAGGACGCTTCTGCGCGCCTGGCGGCCATCAAAAAAACCCTGGATGTGCGGCTGCCGAATAAATATATTCTAACCTGCGCCGGCGACCATGGTATTGTGGCCGAGGGGGTAAGCCTCTTCCCCCAGGAGGTCACCGCCCAGATGGTTTATAATTTCCTAGACGGGGGGGCATCAATTAATGTGCTGGCCAAGCATGCCGGTGCCCGTGTCATGGTAGCTGATTTTGGGGTCAATTATGAGTTTGAACCGGAACTGCCCATATTTCATAAAAAAATCAGAAAAGGCACGAATAACTTCTTTAAAGAACCGGCCATGAGCCGGGAGGATGCCATTGCCGCCATTGAGGCGGGCATTGAAACCGTCAACGAAATTTGCGACCGCTCGCCAGTGGATATGATTGGCACCGGGGACATGGGCATCGGCAACACCTCTCCGTCTACCGCAATTATCGCGGTATTTTCGAAAATTCCCATTCAGCACCTCACCGACAGGGGAACGGGACTGGATGATAACGGGCTTTCGCATAAAGCCGCAGTAATTGACGCAGCCATAAAAAGGCATGCCCCTGACGCGGATGATCCGATTGATGTCCTGTCCAAAGTGGGCGGATATGAAATCGGCGGCATCGCCGGCATTGTGATCGGTGCTGCGGCCAAGGGGATACCTGTTTTATCCGATGGCCTCATATCTACTGCCGGCACCCTGATCGCTACCGAATTGGCGCCGACGGCAAGGGATTACCTGTTTGCGGCGCATCAATCCGTCGAAATCGGCCATCAGTACATGCTGTCCCGGATCAACATACAGCCCCTGCTCAATCTTAACATGCGTTTAGGGGAAGGCACCGGGGCGGCGCTGGCCATGGAAATACTGGATGCCGCCACCCGTGTGCTCGCAGAAATTAAAACATTTGATGAGGTGAGCATTAAAAACGCCCATAAAGAGTCCTGAGCCCATTTTTCCCTTGACAGACTGCGGATAGGGGTAAAAGAATAAATTTTTTGTTAATTTCTTACGAGGCTATTCGCAATGAGTCTGAAAGATGAACTTTATACGCCATCACAGCAGGAAATCGTCCGCCGGGTCCAGGTAAACATCCCGTTTATTATGCTGGCGGAAGACGCTTGGCAGGAACTGGTCTTTTCCCTTGATTTAAACCCGGAGATCGGTCTGGATGCCACCGCCCTGGATCGGTTTACGGCATCGGACTTTTCAAAAGTGGCTGAAAAATTACATCAGCACGGGCTTTCGGTTACCATTCACGGTCCGTTTCTCGACCTCTCTCCGGGCTCGCCGGATGCAGCCATACGGGAAGCGACATGCCGGCGTTTTCAGCAAATGATTGAAGCCGTTGCTATTTTCAACCCTCGAAGCGTTGTCTGCCATGCCGCCTATGATACCTACCGTTATGATTTCTGTCGGGATGAATGGTATGCCAATAGTATCAAAACATGGGAATGGGTCGCAAAGGGAATTAAAGACAGGGGCTCCCGGCTTATGCTTGAAAATGTATACGAACGGGACCCGGAAGATTTGCTGGCGCTTTTTGCCCCATTCGAGCCGAATCTTATCGGATGCTGCCTGGATGTCGGCCATCAATCCGTTTTCAGCCCGAAGCCACTGTCTGAATGGATAGAAAAACTCGGTCCATGGATCGGGCACGTCCACCTGCATGATAATAACGCCGATTTTGATGCCCACCTGCCAATGGGTGCAGGAAGTATTGATTACAAACCGGTATTTGATTTCCTTACGACCTGCCAATCTACCCCCATCATTACCCTGGAACCGCATCGACGAGAAGATTTCCGAGCAAGTATCCGCTACCTCGATGAACACAACATATTGGGATGAAACTCATTTATAAGATATTTATCTGTAAGGGTGTGATTGGTCTTGACAAATCCATCATTCCTTATTAAAAGAAATTTTTTTGTAAAATAAAAGAGCCTTACGGCAATTGACCATTGAATATCATCAATGACTGAAAGGAGACGGAAACCATGTCAAAATTGATCCCCCCCCATGGCGGCAAAGGCCTGACCATTTGTCTGCTCGAGGGAGCAGAGCTGGAGGAAGAAAAGAAAAAAGCCCAGGGTCTGAAACAGATTCCCATTACCCCGAGTGAACGGGGCGACCTGATTATGATCGGAACCGGCGGCTTCAGCCCGCTGGCCGGATTCATGACAAAAGCCGACTGGAAAGGCGTGTGCGACAATTACCTGCTCGCAGATGGAACCTTCTGGCCCATTCCGGTCACCCTGTCAGCCTCCAAGGAGGATGCTGACAGTATCTCTGAAGGCGAAGAAGTCGCGCTCTATGATCCAGAAGGCGATGAGATCATGGCGACCATGAAGGTCACTGAAAAATATGAAATGACCGAGGAAAACAAAAAATACCAGTGTGAAAAGACCTTCATGGGTGAAGGAACGCCCACGCCGGAAGAATTCTGGAAAATTGCCAAGGATGAACACCCCGGCGTCCAGAAAGTGATGGATCAGAAAGAGTTTAACCTGGCCGGCCCGGTCAAGGTTTTGAGCGAATCCGATTTCCCGACCGCCTACAAGGGAATTTATCTGCGTCCTTCGGAATCCCGTAAAATTTTCGAAGAAAAGGGATGGTCAAGAATTCCGGCCATGCAGCTTAGAAACCCCATGCACCGCTCCCATGAATACCTGGCCAAAATTGCCATTGAGGTAAGCGACGGGGTTTTTATCCATTCGCTGGTCGGCAACCTCAAACCCGGTGATATCCCGGCAGATGTACGGGTCAAATGCATTGACGTGCTGGTCAAAAATTATTTTGTCGAGGATAAGGTCGTTCAGGGCGGATACCCTCTGGATATGCGGTATGCCGGTCCCCGGGAGGCTCTGCTGCATGCCACCTTCCGGCAGAACTACGTCAGT
>JAGYOX010000041.1 GCA_018399235.1 Desulfobacterales bacterium
CGGAAAAGCCCATCCCAAGGATGAAAAAGGAAAGGCCCTGATTAAATCAATTCATGAAAAAATCAAGAAGCTCAAAGGAAAGATTGATATCTGCTACCTTGAAAACTATGACATGTACCGGGCCAAGCTCATGGTCGGCGGGGTGGATGTCTGGCTGAACACGCCGCTAAAACCCATGGAGGCCTCGGGCACGTCAGGCATGAAAGCAGCCCTTAACGGGGTGATCAACTTCTCGATATTAGACGGCTGGTGGCTGGAAGGCCACATTGAGGATTTCACGGGCTGGCGCATCGGGCGGCGCCAGGGGGCTGCGGAAGATGAGCCGGAAAATTCCAGAAAAAAAGACGCGGCCGATCTTTACGCCAAACTTGAGAACAAGGTGCTGCCGTATTTTTATGAAAACCATGAGCACTGGGTGGATATGATGGCCTACAACATTGCGCTGAACGGCTCGTTTTTCAACACCCACCGCATGGTGTCCCAATACGTGATGCAGGCGTATTTTCAATAACCCCGTTTTCCGCACATTTAGCAGGCCTCAGGCCGGACCAAAGGCGTCTACTGTTTGCCCTCTTCTTTGGAGCCGTCCGGGCTGGCGCCGATTTTGGCAAAAATTTTCTGCTTGATCTGGTCGTCAAAAACCTCCCATTTCTGCTCCCGGAACTCCTCGTCATCAGTGCCGGACAGGAAGCCGATGGGGATGTGAAACCCGCCGGCCGATACTTTTCCCCCACCGAAATACTGGCCCTTGGCATCCTTGCCAAAGACCTCCTTGATAAACTGGTCCGGATCAATGGTGATCCGGTTGGTCCGAAGCGAGCCGATCACGGATTCCTCCCAATCCTCACCGGACACGATACCATAAACAATGGCCGTATGAACGTTCTCTTCGGTAATCAGGAAATCCGCCGCCTGGGGGATGGCATCCCGGTCTTCTGCCCGCAGATAGCCGACGCCGGCAATAGAGTAGCTCTCCACCGTCTCCCGGGAACCAAGCGCCTTATAGATCACCTTCATAGTCTGCTTGGAGCGGGCCTGATTCATAATCTGATCCAGCAAATCCGAATCCCGGTATTCGGAAAGATAGGCGGCGGCGTAAAAATCCTCGGGTCTTGCCCGGATAAACCCTCTGGTGTCCGTAATAATGCCGTGCGTGAGCGCGGTAGCCATCATGGTGTGGATTTTGTTGGTCTTGTCCAGTTTAATAATGCCTTCTTTTAAGTACTGGGCATAAATGGTGGCTGTGGCCCCGATATCGGGGCGCACATCCTTAAACTGGGGGGACAGACGGTTCTGGGCCTCATGATGGTCAATAATCACAAGCGGCGGGACTTTTTTATTCTCCAGTTCATCTGTAATAGAGCCTGCCGAGGTCCCCTGGTTATCTACAAAAACAGCCCCGTCGTAGCCTGACAGATCTACAGAAGAGTCAAACCGGGTAAGCTCGATGCCCAAGAGCCGCACCAGGGCAAGGTTCTGCTGATGGCTGATCCGGCCGCTGTATAGGATATCGGTTTCTATGTCAAAATGGCCGCTGATACACTGATGGGAATATCCCGCGGCAATCGCGTCCGGATCCGGAAATTCCTGAAGCACAATGACATGCCGCTCGCTTTTATGGGATGTTAAAAATTCCGCCAGATCCGAGCGGCCTTCCTGCTTTTCGCTGTCTTGCGGGGCATCCTTGTGTGGCTTTGACTTTTCCATGATTTATGGCTCCCTCGGTTATATATGATAATCATTATATCAAAAAATAATCCGGACGAATATAATATCAAGGCTTTCGGGGTCGGGCCACGCTAATGGCTTTCGGGGTCGGGCCACGCTAACTTTCTGGATTTTTTAATATTCAATGCCATAGAAAGACATTTTCAGGGTCTATTTCGCTCTTTTTACCATTAAAATCATCAATATAGGGTTGCTGTATTTCTCGCAGTTGATAGGATTCCCCCGTTTCACGAGGTTTGCGCCCCACTGCAGATGCACCCATCGCCGCCTGCACGTTCTCAACAAAAACCTTGCTTCCCACAGCCAGACTCGCAGTCCATTTATCATCGCGGATATTGGCGCCGTTTTCCAGGCTGCTTCCCACCCATTTTTTATGAGCCGCCCGCAAGTTTTCGTAGTTATCAAAACCCAGAAGCTCTTGAAGTCGTTTATAGTTTATCAGAACGTTTTTTCTTTTTGGCTTCTGGATTTCACCGTAACCGCAATAAGGCCAGTCTGAAGGATGCTTGACAGCCCCGGCGCGTACCATGTTGAGATCAATGTATACAAGGCACTGCAATAGATGCTCGCCACTTTCCACAGCCGTGGCGTGATAGCGATCCTCCCAGAAGGCACCTTGCCGACTTTTCCGTTGATTAAACTCCTGTGCGGTTCTTCCGGCAATCAATTTGATGGAATTGGGAATCACGTCCCGACCCTCATCATCAGCAACAAGAAGATGAATGTGGTTGGATGTAACGGCATAATTGAGAATTACCAAACCATACCGTTTTTTTGCCGTATAAAGCCACTGCAGCCACCTTCGGCGGTCTTTTGCAAATTTGAGCAAAAACTCTCTCTTATGGCATCGGTGGGTGATATGCCATATCTGCCCGGGAATGTAATGCCGCTTTGCTCTGGCCATGACTAAAACTCCGTTTTTGAGATCCAAAAGAGGCTTATTGGACCGAATCTGGGCCCTGATTTATGACTATTCTATTTGATTCTAATGAGTTATTTTGGCCCGACCCCAGCGACCCACGACCCAGTTCGAGTTCGCAGTTCGAGCCCAGTTCGTACCCCAATTCGCAAAAGGTTATTATGCCAGATCCCGTCGGGTCATTCCTCATTCCTTTTCCTGAATTAGAAAATCCATGTAATTATCGGGCGTTATGAATTGGGTGGTATGGTTGGGATAGGCGTTCAAAAAGGTTTTGGGGAAGCGGGCCTTTTTTTTAGGGTTCCATTTGAATTCACAGGCAGTAAGGATGCCCTCCGCTTCCTCGATATAATCGATTTCCTGCTGTTGTTTTGTCCGCCAGAAGAATTGTCCGACATGTTTTTGACTGTTATAAAGCAGCTTGGTCCGTTCACTCACGAGAAAGTTTTCCCAAAGCGCGCCAATGTCGACGCGCACTTCCGGAGGTGAAAAGTTGGAAATCAGCGCGTTGCGGATGCCATTATCATAAAAATATACCTTCCGGCTTCTTTTAAGCTCGTTACGAACACTACGGCTGAAGGAACGAAGGCGAAACACGACAAAGGCCTTTTCCAGCAGATCCACGTAGCGCTGGACAGTGGCGGCGTCGATTTGAATCAATTGGGCCAATTCATTGTAGGAGACTTCAGCAGTTACTTGAAGCGCCAGGGCTTCCAGCAGCTTTTCGATGACCTCGGGCTTACGGATTTCCTGGAAAGTGAAAATATCCTTATACAGATAACTGCTGGTCAGGTTGTATAGAATTTCTCGTTCTTCCCCCGGATGGATCACTACATCCGGATACATCCCGTAAACAAGCCGATGCCCTGTCAATCTTCGCTCTTCAAGCATCCCCGAATGCTCAGCCAGTTCCTGTATACTTAAAGGCAGCAGGCGATACTCCCATTTTCGTCCAGTCAGCGGTTCGTTGATTTCATTGGCAAACTCCAGTGCTGAAGAACCGGTTGCAATAAGCTGAATATCTTTGAAATTGTCAATGATGAGTTTCATCGTCAGTCCGATGTTTTTTACCCTCTGGGCTTCATCGATCATGATGATTTCCGAATTCCCGACCAAGTGCTTGAGCGCCGAAGAGGTGGCTTCTGTCAGCAGGTTACGGATGTCTGGCTCATCACAGTTCAGATATAAGACTTTTTTTTCGGATTGGCGTTCTAATGCCCGGATCAGGGTCGTTTTACCGGATTGCCTGGGGCCGGTCACAAGAATTGCCTTGCCCCGGAAAAATTTTTGCTGAAGCACTTTGTAAAGCTGGCGATGTATCATATGAATAGTATATTTAAAGATTATATTCCATAAAAGTTATATTTTTTATAGCATATAAACATAAAAAATCAAAATTTATTTCGCTTTTGTGGCTTTTAGCTTTTGGGTTCTTTTGGGGTTTCTTTTGGGGTTTTTCTTTTGGGGTTTCTTTTGGTTTCTTTTGGGGTCGGACCATGCTAACATACTGAATTTTTGTAGTTTCAATCTAAAACAGGGGCGTTTTCAGGACCTATTTTGTCCTTTTCATCCCTAAAATTATCAATAGACCAGATTTTTAGGCCTCGACACCGATACATTTCCCGCTCGTGAATGCACTTTATCCCCATTGGCAAGATCCCCGCCCCAGGAATACACATTTTAATGACAATAACCCTGTTTTTGACGCCAAAAAATGCGGTATTGGACCCATAATAAGGCCCATTTAAAGTTTATTTTATTTGATTTCATATGGTTATTATGGCCCGACCCCGCCACCGGGTTATTTGGCCCGACCCCGCCACCGCCGCCACCACTGCCCCGCCACCGCCACCGACCTGCACTCTAAGCAGTAAGCGTGTACCCCGCATTCTGCCAGGCCATTAGCCCGCCGGCCAAGCTGTGAACATGGGTGAAGCCATCCTGCTTGAGGCGGCTTGCCACGATATTGGCCCGATATCCGGTACCGCAGACAGTGATGATTTCCTCTTCTTTAGACAGATCCAGGCTGTTTGACAAGATATCGGTCATGGGCACATGGGTCGAATTCGCGATATACCCTTGGCCTCGTTCCTCAGGGGTGCGGACATCCACCAAATGGCCATAGGCTTGATTATCTAGCTGCATTTTCAAGTCCTGCGCGGAAATCGGAGACAGGCTGTCAATCGGCATGCCGTGGCCGATCCATGCCGACATCCCGCCTGAAAGATACCCAAAAACATTGTCATAACCGATCCGGTGGAGTTCGAGGGTCATTTGATCGTATTTTTCACGGTCATCCACCACCAGCAGCAGGTTATCCTTGGGCTCAATGACCATGCCGATCCAGTTGGCCATCTGCTTTTCAAACCCGATGTTAATGGCCCCGGGAATATGAAATCCGCCAAAAGAGGCGGTGTCCCGGGTATCAATCACCGTTGCCCCCTGCTGGCGGATCCGGTCGAACTGATCCGGGTTAAGCGTCTGCTCCAGCGGGCAGCGCTCAAGAAGCGGCACCCCCTGAGTATTCGTATTGATGATGTGGGTAAAACTTTTGGGCCGCACAGGGAATGCCCCGGCAATCTGATCATGGAATTCATCAAAGCTTGAGAACTTGAGCACCGGCTGGGTTCTTCGCTCATAGCCTAAAGTAGTGCTTGATTTGGCGCTCAACCCTTTGCCGCAAAGAGACCCCTGACCGTGGGCCGGATAAACCTCCAAATAATCCGGCAGACGCTGCAGTTTCTCGTAAAGGGAGTCGTACAGGTTCCGGACCTGGTCCTCCAGGATTTCCTCGCCGGCCAGATCCGGCCGCCCGATGGAGCCGACAAAAAGGAGGTCCCCGGTCAGTATCATCCACGGCTCATCCGCCCGGGCCTTGTCCGTGACCAATATGGATATTGAATTTGGGGTGTGGCCGGGCGTATAGAGAATCTCTAGTTTAACCATGCCGAACTCGATCACATCGCCCTCTTTAAGCTTTTTGTGGTCAAAGGTAACGGGCGCATGTTCACTGTAATAGATATCCGCGCCGGTTCGGGATTTTAGTTCCTGGTTGCCGCTCACATGGTCAGCATGGACATGGGTTTCGATGATATGGGTGATCCCCATCCCCTCATCCCGGGATATATCCATATAGTCCTGCACATCGCGCTTTGGATCGACCACAACCATCTGTCTGGCCCCCGGACAACCGATTACGTAAGAATTACAGCCGAGTCCCGGCACGGTAATCTGCTTGAAATACATTAGACGCCTCCTTAGATTAATATATCATTTTTAAATCATGGATCGGATGGACGGATCTTTCACTCGGCCGATCGATAAAATGATAAAATCCGCTTGACTTATAAATAGTCATTTATGAGCATGATCTCAAAATATTTTTTCAAACAACCCATATGGAGGCGATATGACAGCAGCCGATCAACGCGCGGACGGCATTATTCTGCATCCCGTAGGCGTCGTTAAAAGCGAGATAAAAAATCCGGTGCTCGGCGCCACCGAAAACGGCATCGAGCTTAAAGGAAAAATTAAAAATATACGGCAACAGCATCAACAGACTCAAACGCTTATATCAGAGCTGGAAATTTTCAACGAATTTGACGGCATCCTGGAGGGGATCGATGAGTTCTCCCACATCATGGTGCTCTATTGGCCACACCTGATTTCCGAAGAACGCCGCAGCCTGCGAAAGGTCCATCCCATGGGGCGAAAGGAACTGCCGGAAAAAGGCATTTTCTCAACCTGCAGCCCGGCCCGGCCCAATCCGGTGCTGGTTTCAACGGTCCGGCTTCTGGGCCGGGAGGGGAACACCCTTCGGGTGCAGGGCCTGGAAGCCGTGGACGGCAGCCCGATTATTGATATCAAACCCTTTGTCAAGATGGCACACGGGGCAGACAATCCGGTAGTGCCGGAATGGATGAAAAAAATTCACGAGGAGCTTGAAGGCGGGAACCCATAGTATGGCATAATACGCAATAATCTCAGAAAGTTATTTAATAAAGAGGGGGAGCCCGATATTACCAGCGCATTAGGCTGGCGGCCCATGTAAAACCGGAGCCGAATGCCACCATCATGATCAGATGGTTTTTTTCAATCATACCGTTTTCCAGAACTTCGCTCAGCGCGATGGGGATGGAGGCGGCGGTGGTATTGCCGTAGGATTCAATATTGCTGTAAAACTTCTCCTCCGGCACGCCCAGACGATAGGCCGCAAACTGGTTGATCCGCAGGTTGGCCTGATGGGGGAGAAACAGATCGACATCCTCGGTTTTCAAGTTGCACTCTTTAAGCACCGATTCCACAACCTCCGGGATTCTTGTTACCGCGTGTTTAAAGACTTCCTTGCCCGCCATCTTCGGCCAGATATCGCCATTTGTGAGGGTTTCAGGGGTAATGTAGGGTTTTTTGCTGATATCCCAGATATCGAGCTTAAGTTTGTCTGCAAAGTGTCCGTCGGCGTGCATGTGTGTGGATAAGATCCCGCGGGAATCATCCTCTGACGGTCCGATTACCACAGCGCCGGCGCCATCTCCAAAGAGTACGGCTACATCGCGGCCCTCATTGGTAAAATTCAAGGCGCTGGAATGCACCTCCGCGCCCACCACAAGAACCCGCCGGTACATCCCGACCCGGACGAACGCGTCGGCAACGGCCAGACTATATAAAAACCCGGTGCACTGGTTTCTTACATCCATGCAGCCGATACCGGCAAGCCCCATTTTGGCCTGTAAATAGACGCCGCTCCCCGGAAAATGATGATCCGGGCTCAACGTGGCAAAAATAATAAAATCCAAATCCTCGGCTTCCAGTCCGGCGTTTTCCAGAGCCCTGCGAGCGGCTTCAGAGGCGAGATCCGAACAGTACACCCCTTCATCCGCAAATCGCCTCTCCTCGATACCGGTTCGCTGACGAATCCACTCGTCACTAGTATCAAACATTTCCTCCAACTCAAAGTTCGAGACAGCTCGTTCCGGAAGGTAACGCCCGACGCCAAGAATCCGAGACCGTACCATTGGATCATCCTTTTTCCATGTTAACTGAAAAATCTACTCCATCCTGAGGAATATCCATACAATCAACGGCGTATTTTTTCAACCGGATTCCACGTTCTATCCCGCCATTTTTGGAAAATCCGACCAATCGGCAACCGGTTCCATGTCTATTTTCGGATAAATCTGGCCGTGGGCCGGGGGCATGGAATTATACACCCAGTTAATATCCACGGTGCCGGTAAGGATCCCGCGGCGCCTTGAAAATCCGTTGAACGGGCCGCGAACCAGGACATCCTCCATTTTCATGGACAGGCAGAACACGGCAACGGTTTTGCCTTCGGGAATTTGGGAGAGATCCGCCCTGTACGCGCTCTGCGAAAAAACCAGCCGGCGGTTGTCTGCGGCCTGGCACTGGAGAAGGGGGATAAGCACGGGGAAGCCGTCCGCCCCCACATAGCTGATAAATTTCAGGGTGCCGAGCTGGTTGAACAGGTTTACGGCAAACGGCGTTAGAATCCGATCCTTTTTGCCGGTGGCCGATGCCCCCCGGGAAAACCGGGTTTTCAGGGTGGCCATGAGGATTTCTGGAATCGGCAGCGCCGCGGGCCCGGCAACGGATATCAGGTCCAGGTAGTGCACGGTGTTGATGCCGAAGTACGCATTGTACCGGAACATGGGCAGATCGTTATAGGATTGGTATTCCGGGCCCTCTTTTCTTAAATAGGTCCACCGGGCGGTGCCCCGCCACATGCGTTTGTCCATGGTCACTACCATGAAGGCGGTTTGGTTGTTTTTCTGGATGTATGCCTTGCTTTGCCCCCGGCAGAACTCGCCCAGGGTAAGCTGGGTCTCATGGTTTGCCCGAATGGATGTGATAAGAGTTATGTGGGGAAGCCCCTCCGGATTGACCGAGGCCACGATGCCGATTTTTTCCGCCGGCAAAAACGCCTTGATATCTTCGGCACTAAATGCCGTCCGCTGATTTTCCACCCGCTGCCTCCTTTTCGGATGTATTGTTTTCAAATCGCGAGGAGCCTGTCCAGCAAACCTTGTCCTCAGGCATACCGGCGGCCACGGCCGTCCGGACATAGCCGTCCAGCTCCGCCTGGGTCATCAATTCGGTCGTAGCAAACATCCAGTTCTGTCCGAGCCGCACATACTTATCCCGGCACAGGTTATTGAAAGCACAGAGCTCCCAGCGGTTGACCACATCGGAAATTTCCGAGGTAATAAACCGGGCGATCTGTTCGATATTTTCATGATCCGCGGTCGCCCCAGGAATCAGCGGCGTGCGGATCCATAACGCGCTGGGATGCACATGAGAACGGATATAGTCGGCTACATACAAAAGATTTTCAAGAATTCTACGGTTGCCGTGCCCGGTATACATCCGATGCTTTTCGGGATCCATCAGCTTGATATCAAACAGCACCATGGCCGCATAGGGCAGTACCCGGTCAAGGGCGGTTTTGGAGCAGTACCCGCAGGTATCCAGGGCGGTATGGATGCCGCGGCCACGCAGGGTTTTAAAAAATTGGCCCAAAAATTCGGACTGCAGGGTCGGCTCTCCCCCGGATGCGGTGATGCCGCCGCCCGAAGTTTCAAAATAGGCCCGATCCTTTAAAACCTCGGCCACCAAGTCATCAACACCCCACCGGGTCCCCAGAATCTCGAGGGCGGTTCCCGGGCACTCGGCCGCACAGGTACCGCATGCCTGGCACCGGTCCCGATCGATATGAACGCCGTCCTCGGCCAGCGTCAGGGCATCGTTGGGACAGATGTCCTCACAGGTGCGGCACCCGATGCACCGGTTGGCAAACCAGCAGAGCTGGGGTTCCGGGGATATGCTCTCCGGGTTATGGCACCAGGCGCATCTTAACGAGCACCCCTTGAAAAAAACCGTTGTCCGGATGCCGGGCCCGTCCTCGGTGGACATGCGGACGATCTCAAGGACCGTGGCTTGTTTAGTTTTTTGGCTCATAATGAATCCCATGCTGAACTACTGCTTCTTTCGTACTCGTAATTGAAGTTAAATCGCGAGTTTCGAGTACGATTACGAGCAAATTTCTATATGCCATCCAGATTGTCATTTATCGAGCGGCAGCGAGAAATCTTTATACACAAGATTCCTCGTCGCTGTCGCTTCTCGATAAAATGACAAGCCGAATGAACCACTAAAACCGGCTGTGGCTCAACCGGGAGATCACCTCATTCTGAAGCTCTTTTCCGATGGCCGTAAAATAGGCATTATACCCGGTAATCCGCACCAGCAGGTTTCGATAGTTCTGGGGGCTTTCCTGGGCATCGCGAAGCATGTCCGGATCCAGCATATTCACCTGAAGCGACGTCCCCCCGTTTTCCGCGTACCCGCGCAGAAAAGCCTTAAATCTCTGCTTGTGCTCCGGGTCCTTGATGATTGACGGATTAAAGGTCATGGTATGGCTGGCCCCGTTGGGCAGGCTGTTCAGGTAGCCGTCCCAGTCGCCTTTATCCGGCTCGGCCTTGCCGCCCAGCACTTTTCCCACGGAGTTGGCGTTTGCCGTGGGGCCGTTGGTATCCGCCCCGTTTGAAGGGCAGATGGCGTTTGAGAGGAACTGGCCTTTTTTTCTGCCGTCTGCGCTGGCCGCCATCACAAATCCATCGCCCGCCCAGTAGTTCCAGCTTAACATCCCGGGACGGAACTGCCGGTTGGTGGAGGCGGTTTTATGCCGCCATGTCGCCTCGGTCCAGCAATCCATAACCCGCCTGCCGATCTCGTCGGCGGCGTCATCATCCCGGCCATACTTGGGCGCCTTGTTCTTGGCGATGGCCTGGAGCTTTTCATGCCCCCCCCAGTTATCTTTTAATGCCTGAACGAGCTCGGCCATGGTGCATTTCTCCTCGTCAAAGACCAGGTATTTGACGGCCAGCAGGGCATCCACCGTGGTGGCAAACGTTACCGCTTCAAGGGTGGTAAAACTCAGCTCCGCCCCGCCCCGCGTGATATCAATCCCCTTTTCTGCGCATCCCCTCACCAGACAGGAGAGATAGGGCGTCGGGAAATACGCGGCCCGTATGGATTCGGAACGCTCATAGAGGTCCACGCATTTTTGAATAATATAATCGGTCTGCTTCTGGTAGGCCGCCCAGAACTGGTCCCAGGTTTCAAAGATTTCAGCATCTCCGGTATACGGCCCGTCCTGACGGATCCGCTCGGTTTTTCCGGTCATGGGATCGAAAAACGGCACCAGATCCCTTCCCCCGGTCAGCGCCAGCTCCACGGCCTTCAACAGGTTCAGGTTATTGTCCACGGTTCCGGAGCGGTCGTTTCCTGCCATGGTGTTCTCCAGGCACCCCACCGGCGCATAGTCATGAACATTTCCTTTATGGATCAAATGGGTATTGCCGCTTTTTTGCGCCTCACGCAGCATGCCGGCCATTGAGCGCTCGTCAAAATTAAGCAGAAACGGCGCGCCCTGGCTGCTTGAGACCATGTCCACCACCTTGTCCAGCAAACCATCCGGGGAGTTTTTGTGCAGCCGCACGTTCGGCTTGGGCTCAAGGATGGGGCTTAACTCGTCGATCACCTCGAGCATGGCAAAGGTGAGGTCATTGGCCATGTCCCGGCCATCCGGCCCCATGCCGGCAAGGGTGATGAGCTGGCCGAACCCTGAGGTGATGCCGTCGTTTCCGTTTCGGATCATGGCATCATAGACCGTGTTGCAGTGGATCCAGAAGCATCTTAAGATTTCCTTTCCAAACTCCCGGTCCATGCCGTTTTCAATGGATTGCCGCCAGTATGGATACAGGTACTGATCGATCCGCCCGAAAGAGACGCCGGGCCCGGGATAATTCTCATCGCTCATGATCAGCATATGGGTGATCCAGAGGGCCTGTACCGCCTCCCAGAAGGTCTCAGGCGGCTCCCAGGGCACCCGGCTTAAGTTTTCCGCCATCTGCATAAGCTCTTTTTTGCGCTCCGGATTCTCTTCCGCTTTGGAAAGCGCCTCGCAACGCCCGGCATACCTGTCCGCCAGATCGCGGGGCATGGTGGCCGCGGTCATCATGGCCCTGAGCTGGGCCCCCTTCTCGCCGCGCTTTTCAGCTCCCGCCAAATGGTTGTAACGGTCCTTGAGATCCCCATAGATCCCTTTCCAACCGGTTGAAAGCGCCCTTGGATAGTCCGGGACCAGGTGCCCGCATGTCGCGCCGGTGTTCCCATACCCATGGTCATGGAACCATTTGACCGCTGCCCGCACCCCTTTTTTGCCCATGGTCAGGCGGTCAAAGGTCTTCTGCTCTTTTTCAGTCAAACAAAGCGAGGTCTGAATGTTAAACCGGCCGCCCGCTATCAGATCCCCCGGAAGGATCTCATGGGGGAGATAGTTGACCATGACCTCCCTTACAAACCATGCCCGGCGCCTTACATGCGGCCATTGCCAGAATTCCGCCGGCAAGGCGACCGGCCGGGCCGCCTGTCGGTAGGAACTGCGCAAAGTTTGGAGCAGCAGGTAGGTTTCCGGGACGATGTAATAGGTCATTTCGTTAAACTGAACGTCCCAGGGCGTACCCGTGGACCATGCGGTGTATTCATTATTCCACCGCCGCTCGGCCCCCATATAGTAGTAGTCGCGAAGGCTTGAGATCCTTTCCGTTAGGCCGGAGGGCGTCTTGAGCGGAATACGCTCAACTTTTTCAGCAGCCGCTTTCATGGGCCACCTCCCTTGTATGGAACTACGTTTGTTTGGCGATGATCTGTCTCAGGCGGTCCTCCCCGTTTGCGAGCATCTCCCGCATAACGGTTTCCGCCTGTGCGCCGTCACGCGCCTCGACCGCCGCCGCCAATTGCCTGTGATATTCAAACACGGACGCCGCTACCTCCGGATCCCTGAAAAACTGGCGGGTCAGGTTGGTATAGATCGGCTTGAATGAGTTGAGCAGCAGGGGGTAAAGCAGGTTGTCCGTGGCCATTGCCAAGAGCAGATGAAATTCAAAGTCAAGCGCCACTAAGGTGTCGACATCATTAGCCGACGCCTCGGTTTCCCGCCGGCGAAGCCGGCGAAGCTGTTCCAGGTGCGCACCAGTCCGGTTTTTTGCGGCAAGCTTGGCATTTTCCGTTTCAACCAGCATCCGCATGTTTAAAAGCCCGTCCAAAAGCTTGGGGTCCAGTCTGCCCTCGTTGTAATTGAGCAGCGAATTCAAAAGCGCAAGCGAGCCCTCCCGCCGGTAGTCATTCACCACGGTCCCCTGCCGGGGAATCATGGAGACCAGGCCCTTGGCCGCAATATCGACCAGCGCATCGTGCACCACCGGCCGGCTGACCCTGAGCTGCTGGGCCAGATCCCGCTCTGGCGGCAGCTTTTCCCCCACGCGGATCGCACCGGACAGGATCAGCTCTTCAAACCGCTTTACGCAAACATCCTTTAGGCTATCCGTTTTTATGGGCTTTAACCCGTCTAACATGTACGCTCCTTTGTTTGGCTGGTGGTAATACCATATCACCAGGAAATATTAAAGTCAACTGAATAAAAGAATGAAACCCATTCAGATTGCCTTAATAGGTAAAACAAAAATTTATGGGGGGTGGTTTGACCAACAGCCATATAAAAAGACTTTACATTTAATAGAAAATATTGATAGGCGATAGCCGTCGCATTAAAAATATATTTTATCATCAACCAGGCTAAATTAAAAATGACATACAGTCCACTCATTGTTGTTGCTGAAGATGACATAGCCACCTGCCAATCGATCGCAGGGATACTCGAGAAAGCGGGTTTTACAACCGAGTGCTGCCAAAATGGATTAGAAGCCCTGAAGGTAATTAAAAAAAGGCCCGTCGACCTTGTGGTCACAGATTTTCATATGCCGGAAATGGACGGATTGGAACTGTTAAAAACCGCAAGGGGATCTGGCATCCGCATCCCTTTTATCATTATAACCGCCTATGGATGCGTGGATACCACCTATAAAGCACTAGAACTTGGCGCTTCCGCCTTTTTAACCAAGCCGATTGATGCTGAAGCTATTGTCACAAAAACAAAAAACGTTCTTTACCCCGGAAAGCAAACCAAGCCGCTCAACTGCCTGCAAGATGAAATCTGTCCTGAATTTCACGGTGTCAATATCATCGGCACCAGCCAGAAGATGAAAAAGGCCTATCAATATATTTCAAAGTCTGCGGAAAGTGAAGCCAGCGTCTTAATAACCGGCGAAAGCGGAACCGGCAAAGAATTGGCGGCAAAAGCCATCCACTACAATGGCAAACGAAAAAACGGACCCTTTATTGCCGTTAACTGTTCCGTCTTTTCCCAGGGCACCCTTGAGAGCGAGCTGTTCGGTCATGTGAAAGGGGCTTTTACAGATGCGGTAAGTGACAGGCGCGGCAGGTTTGAACTGGCAAATAAGGGCACCCTGTTTATTGATGAAATCGGCGATATGCCAATTGATATACAGGTCAAGATGCTCCGGGTATTTCAGGAAAAGCAGTTTGAGCGCGTCGGCGGCGAAGCAAGCCTTTTTTCGGATTTCCGGCTGATCGCAGCGACCAATAAAGACCTAAAAAAAAGGATCGAATCCGGACAATTCCGGGAGGATCTATATTACCGGGTAAACGTCATTCATATCCACATGCCCCCGCTAAGAGAACGAATGCCAGACATCCCGGCCCTGATCGAATATTTTCTGAACGCATATAACGGCATCTATCGTAAACATATAAAAACGCTTTCGCTTGACGCATTAAAAGCTCTGCAGAAATCCACGTGGAGGGGCAATGTCCGCCAGCTGAAAAATGTTATTGAAAGTGCGGTTGCCATGTGCGAGGGCAACATGATTGACGTGGAACATCTTCCCCCGGAGATCCTCGACACAGAAGCCCATCCAATCTGTACAGATATATTGACTACAGATATATTGGCGTTTGCATCACTTCCAGAAGCAGTGGCCGTGTTTGAGGAACAAATGATTCGGCGCGCGCTAAAAACCCATAACGGCATAAAAACCCATGCCGCAAGAGCGCTTGGTATTGCCGAGCGTGGGCTATCCTACAAAATGAAAAAATATGGCATCCATCCCCATTAGTTGATCCGAAAAAATTTTCCGAATTTTCCAAAAATTTTTTCGGACTTTCTCTTTTCAAATGGCGCTCATCTTTCTCCCACACAATGACGATAGGCCTATAACCCTTTGGATTAAAAATTAATTCAATATTTTAAGCCGCATATCAAATTAATTGGCACAATCGATGCTTCCCCCGACCATTCGATAAAGAAAAACTTCTTGATGGCATTCAGTCTTTGGCGGGACCGGACAAACCGAGCCCCTTGATAACGCGATTAAACAGGAGGAAATCCATGCTCAAAAAAGTATTTGGGGCAATTATTTGTTTTGCGGCGATTGTTTGTGCCGGACCAGGCCATGCCCAAAGCCTGACGCCGGGCCAGGACACCGTAGTTTTTGAAAAGTCCATTAATATCAGATGGTTCGGTTTTGCAAGAAGCTTTGATATTTTTAACGCCGAGGCTCAGGCGGAAGGGATTCTAAAAATTACCAACTTAACACCTGACCGCCCCTTTTTTGGCTACGCATCCTTTAACCAAAAATGGTATGCCGTAAGCAGCAAACGACCGTTTACCGAAGATGTCGTGCTTAAAGGCAGAAACCGCATCTGCATTATCCTTTTCGGGAGATACAAGGCTTCAGCGGAGATAACGGTTTTACAGAAAGGTGCTCCCCCTGTTTTGCCTGAAGCCAGCCTGACCGCTGATCCCGGCACCATAACCGAAGGTGATGCGTCAACCCTTAGCTGGCAGACCCAGCATGCGGATTCAGCCGCCATTGAACCGGGTATCGGGGATGTGGCACCCGAGGGTGATATAAGCATATCACCAGAAGAAACAACGACTTATACATTGACCGCAACGGGTCCCGGCGGAAAAGCCACGGACAGCGCCACCGTTTCTGTGACCCACCCGCCGGCCATTTCTATTACAGAACCTGATGGCAGCAATGACCTGGCGGATGATACCTTTACGATCACCTGGACGGACGATGACCCGGACAGCAATGCCGCGATTGCCCTGTATTATGATACGGACGCTGCGGGTACAGACGGCACAGAGATAATATCGGGACTTAGCGAGGATCCCGACGGCTCAGACGACCAGTATGTCTGGGACACGGCTTCCCTTGCGGAAGGAGACTATTACATATATGCCGTCATTGATGACGGCGATCATGATCCTGTAAGAAACTGCTCTGAAGGGCCTGTGACAGTAATCCATGCTGTGCCGCCGACTGTCAACATATCTGCCGATCCGGAAACCATTAATCCCGGAGAAATAACCACCCTGACCTGGATGTCGGGATACGCCGATACCTGCCGCATAACACCGGATATCGGCGATGTGCCCTTAAATGGCTCGGTTGATGTATCCCCAGAGGCAACAACTGAATACACAATAACTGCAACTGGCCCCGGTGGAACAGCCACGGCAGCGGCCGAGGTGTCGGTTAAACAGCCCCCAAACGTGAGCCTGGACCTATCGCCCGCCGTCATCAATCACGGAGAGTCCGCCACGCTGACCTGGTCGGCACACCCCGCTGACACCGTCTGCATCAATAACGGCATCGGAGAAAAGGCGGCTTCCGGAAGTGTTACCGTAACTCCGGAATATACGACCACCTATACTTTAACAGCCATCTATAAAGGAGAGTCCACACATTACGACATTTCCCTTAAAGTCTTAGGCAACCCGCCAGCCCCCCTGCCGGAGGGTTCGTTCGGCGCCGCCTACCAGGAATTTATTCCTGAAGATGCAAGCCTTGAGGCATATGATACGCAACGGTTCGTTGTCCTTACCGGGCTTGTAAAGGATACCGCTGGAAACCCCATTGCCGGCGCGAAGGTAACGATTTTTGACCATCCGGAATACGGATCGGCCTTAACAGACGCCAAGGGCAGATACACGCTTGCAGCGGAAGGCGGAGGAATGCACAGGCTGACCTTTTCCGACCCCGACTATCTGTGCGTCCACAGAAAAGTGGAAGCCCTTAAAAACGACTTGGTTCACGTAGAAGACATAGTTTTGGCCTCCCGGGATTTGGCCTCAACGGTTGTCACCTTTGACGGCAACCCGGAAACCCGAGTTACTCACAAAAGTTCAAAAGTAAGCGACGCATTCGGCAGCCGCTCGGCCACCCTGGTTTTCACCGGAGATATGAACGCCTATGAAGTTGATCCCTACGGCAACAAAATCCGCGGCCTCTCCTCAATCACCGCACGGGCCACCGAATATGCCACTTCGGATTCCATGCCCGCAAAACTTCCGCCGACCTCTTCCTATACCTATTGCGCAGAATTTGAGGCAGAAGGGGTTGAACGGGTGATATTTAACAAGCCGGTGACGGTTTTTGTGGACAACTTCCTTGGTTTTGACGTGGGAGAACAGGTGCCCTCCGGATACTACGATCGCGATAAAGGGCAATGGGTTGCGTCGAAAAATGGGCTTGTAGTTCGTCTCCTGGATTCGGATGAAGACGATGTGGTAGACGGACTGGACATTGATGATGACGGCGTGCCCGATGACCTGGATAATGATGGTGAGACACAGGATGAAGTCGCCGGTCTAGACGACAGCAACACCTACCTGCCAGGCGATACTTTCTGGCGGGTTCAAGTGACCCACTTCTCCCCTTGGGACTTTAACTGGTGCTCATATACTTCGCTGACTGGTATGCTGGATTTCGGCCTGCCCGGCGCGGATGAGGCATTGGAGGATGAGCCGCCAGTATGCACGGGCTCTTATGTAAGGGCCAACAGCCGAATCCTCCATGAGAATATTCCTGTTCCGGGTACCGGCATGGCGCTCCATTATACCAGCAACCGGGCACCGGGTTATAAAACAGTTATTACCGTGCCCGCTAGTGGGAATACGGTTCCGGCCTCGGTGAAGCGGATCGAAGTGGAACTGACGATTGCCGGCCGCAAATTCAGCAAACAGTTGCCGGCCATGGCCAATCAACAGGCTGAGTTTACATGGGACGGCCTGGATGTTTTCGGAAAGCCGGTCGAGCATACCATCACTGCTCACACCCGGGTCGGATTCGTCTATAATTCTTACTATATGCAATCGGGTTATTTTGATATGGCGTTTGCCGAGTTCGGCGCCGAGGTAACTGGGGTGTCCTCCCGAGAGGAAGCGACACTGTGGTTTACCGGCAAGACAGATGTCCACAGGCCGCCGCAGAAAGCCGGATTGATCGCCACAGGCTGGAGTCTCACTCCGCATCATTACGTGGATCCGGCGGATACAACAACCCTGCTTAAAGGCAATGGAACAAAAATAATCAATAACATCAAATTGATAGAAACCATTGCCGGAACCGGCAATGAAGCATGGGAGCTATCCCCTGATCCCTTACCGGCCACGGAGTCCCCGGTCAGCCATCCGGCTGCAGTTTGCCTCGATGCGGAAGGCAACATCTACATTGCATCCCAGGTATGCCCCGCCATCCGAAAAGTAGACAAAGATGGAGACATCCATACAATTGCCGGCGGGCCTTATGCAACCGACAAGTCAGACGGCATCCCCGCTGTGCAAGCCAAACTGCAATGCCCCTGCGCAATGGACTTCGATGCTGACGGCAACCTCTATATAGCGGATTCCTTGGCACATAAGGTTAGAAAAATTGACAAGAACGGTATTATTACAACGGTTGCCGAAGACGGGGCATCCGGCGACACCGGCGACGGCGGCCCGGCTATTAGCGCCAGGCTCCATCCTACAGGCGTTGCCGTCGACGCTAATGGGGTGATCTATATCGCGGACCGGGATCATTATAAAGTGCGAAAAGTGACCCCCAATGGGACTATCCACACAATTGCCGGAACCGGGGTCCAGGGCTGTACCGGCGACGGGGACCGGGCTGACCAGGCAGAGCTGAGCCAGCCTTATTCAGTATCCGTGGATTCGGAAGGAAATCTCTATATACCCGGTCAGGGGGTTATCCGGAAAGTCGATACAAATGGCATTATCAGAACAATCGCCGGAACATACGGATATTACGGCTATAGCAACGACGGGGGCCCGGCCGCCCAGGCCGTGCTTGCCGGGGTATATGCAGTAGAAGTAGATGCTAATGACAATTTGTATTTTGGCCAGACGGACGTTCGCAATTCCCCTGGCGACCCTCAGAATGAAGGCGCAGATGCAATCCGAAAGATAGATAACGCCGGGTTCATAACTACGGTGGCAGGAAACGGCCTTGTGGGTTTCTCAGGCGACGGCGGCCCGGCCACGCGGGCCCAATTATTCCATCCCCGGAATTTGTGCGTTGACCTTCAGGGAAATATCTATGTTCCGGATTACTATAATCATGTGGTCCGAAAAGTGGCAGCGCCGGAGGCATTTCAAACCCGGATAATCGA
This sequence comes from Desulfobacterales bacterium, assembly GCA_018399235.1. Taxonomy (GTDB): domain Bacteria; phylum Desulfobacterota; class Desulfobacteria; order Desulfobacterales; family Desulfosalsimonadaceae; genus M55B175. The sequence goes on from JAGYOX010000041.1 coordinate 19,052, forward strand.
AGATGAAGTGGTTTTTGAGACAGAATATGGCGATGGCTACGTGATTGCCGCCACCGGCAGGCACAAGCAAACCATTGATCTTGAGACCGGATCGGTCCGCAAAACCTTTGTCTATGATTCCGGGAACCGCCTGAACGCCATAACCGATCAGTTCGGCAACCAGACCACTATCCACCGTTATCCGGATGGAACACCGTATGCCATTACTTCTCCAGACGGACTAACAACTGAGCTTTCCATTGATACAGAGGGGCATTTAAGCCAGGTTGACCTGCCCGATGGGGGCATCTATGATTTCACCTATACTGCCGGCGGGCTCCTTACCGATAAAGTCGAACCCAATTCGGCGGCCTACGAATATATCTATGATGAAGCCGGTCGGATAACGGATACCTATGACGAAAGCGGAGGGCACTGGCGTTTTGACCGCACAGCTGAGGCATCCGGCGATATCACCAGCACGGTGACAACCGGTGAGTCAAACGCCTCGACCTATATTGCCAGTCTGGCTGCCTCCGGAGCAGAGGCCTTGACTGTAATCGATCCAGCCGACGCACAAACCCTTTCCACTACCTCAGCGGACGGCTTGGTTGAACAGCAGACACTGGCCGACGATACGGAGATTAAGAGGACCTATAGTCTTGACCCCGCCTTCGCTTATAAATACTTGCAGTCTGAGTCAAAAATTACCCCGGCCGGCCTCGAACGAAGCATACAGGTGGACGTCTCCTATGAAGACACGGATGCGGACAACGAGCCCGACCTGATCACACGGGATAAAACGCTCAACGGGAAAACAACCACCCTTGAAAATGATGTCCTCTCCTCGAAAAAGACTATCACCTCGCCCGAGGGCCGCACGCTCACGGCTGCTTATAATCCGGATACCCTTGAAACCACAAGCACGCAAATGCCCGGGTTGATGCCGACCGATTACACCTATTACGCAGACGGTAAATGCCAATCGGTCACCACCGGCATCCGGGAGACCGGTTTTGCCTATGACGCAAACGGCTACCTGGCGTCGGTCACAGATCCGAGGAACCTGACCACCTATTTCACCAATGACAAGGCCGGACGGATTACCCACATTGACCGTCCGGACGGCACCAGCCTGGAATTTTCCTATGACGCCAACGGCAACATGACCGTCCTTACAAACCCGTCCGGCGTGGATCATGAGTTCGCGTATAATCCGGTTGACTTAAACAGTTCCTACACGACCCCGCTCAGCGGTAGCTACAGCTATGTCTATGACAAGGACCGGCGGCTGATTCGAAAAAATTTCCCTTCCGGGCAGTCAGTTTATCTGGATTATACCAACCCGTCGGATGTAGATGACAAATCCCGGCTGTGGCAGATCCAAACGCCCGAAGGAAACATTGATTACACCTATTTATGCGGCAATAAGATCGAGTCCATATCAAAGAGTTTGGAATCCATCACCTATAACTATGACGGCGAGCTTGTCACATCAGAAACTTTGGCCGGTACGGTAAACCAGAGCCTTGATTACACCTACAACACTGACTTTAATATTTCCTCATTTACCTATGCCGGCCAAACCGAAAACTATACCTATGATTATGACGGCCTATTGACGGGTGCCGGTGAATTCACCATATCCCGCTACAACAATCCCGGAGTTAATGAAACCGGTCTGCCATACAGTGTTACTAATACAAACCTGAACATAGATCGAACATTCAACAGCTATGGAGAGACTGACAGTGAAAATACGGATGTAAACGGCCAAGGCATCTATGCCTGGAACATAACAGACAGGTATCCGGACGGACGGATCAAAACCCGAACCGAAACCATGGGCGGAGTCACCACCACCTATGGCTATACCTATGATGAGATGGGCCGACTGGAAACGATCACCAAAGACGGCACCCTTGTTGAAGAATACGGTTACAATGATATCCCCTACGGTACCCGCACCTACCAGATGAACACGGAGCGGAACATCAGCGGCCGAACCCTCTCATACGATGCCGAAGACCGGCTCCTTTCGACCGACAATACGGACTACCAATACAATCCGGACGGATTTCTGGAATCCAAGACAACCGCCGAAGGTACGACAACCTATGATTACAGTGCAGAAGGCGAACTCCTAAGCGTGAACCTCCCGGACGGCACCTTTATCGAGTATATCTACGACCCCCTGGGCCGAAGAACCGCCAAAAGGGTTGACGGCACCATCACGAGAAAATACCTCTGGCAGGGATTAACCCGCCTCCTGGCGATCTATGACGGCGCAGACAACCTCCTCGTGCGGTTCAAATACGCAGACAGCCGCCTACCCGTTGCTGTGGAAAAAGAAGGCGCCACCTATTACCTGGCCTATGACCCGGTCGGCTCCCTACGTGCGGTTGCGGATTCATCCGGAAACGTGATAAAAGAGATCACATATGACACGTTCGGCTATATCCTCAACGACATCAACCCGGACTTTGAAATCCCCTTAGGCTTCGCCGGCGGCCTGCATGACCGGGATACAGGCCTCGTCCGATTCGGATACAGAGACTATGCCCCGGACACCGGCAGATGGACAGCCAAGGATCCGATCGGGTTTGCCGGCGGGAATAGTGATCTGTATGGGTATTGTTTGAATGATCCGGTTAATTTGCTGGATCCATGGGGGTTAAAAAATATGTATGAAAGTTACTCACATTTCTACTCCCACTATCATACAATCAATCATCATCCAAAATCGAATTTTACACCCGAACAAAACAAAGCATTCAACGATATGATAAGAAATACAATGGATAATGCTGCTAATTTTTTTCGAGGAACCGGTACAACAGTATTGCCAAAAGAATTATTAGAAAAATTTATGGATATGTTAATGGAAACTGAGGAAGCTGAAGCATGCTCTAATAAATAACCCTTATAAACAAATTGATTAAAAAAATTCTTAAACTTAATGAATATAAAATTAAAGATATGCAATTGTCCGAAATACTTTAAGAATAAAAATAACGTAAATCTGTATGCCGAATTGGCGGTGGTTATCCACGATTGTTTTTAACCGGTAGTTTGGGACTTTGACTTATTGCCATGAAGGAACTTTTAAGACCGAATATTGATAAAAAGCCTTCATTAAAATTGTCGTTATTAGTTATTCTTCTCTATTTTTTTTTAGTAATTCCTCTTGTAGGTGGAGGCATGTATGTTTTGGTTTTAGCCGGATTGCCTGCAAGAATTATTAAGGCAAATCTATCTGAAAGCATATTGGTTGTACATATTTGTATAACAATCACATTGATATATTATTTGGTAAAAAGGTATAGCATTTATCTATTATCAGAAAACTGGAAATCGAACTATATTAACTATTTTATCGTTGGATTGAAATGGTCTATACCCCTTTTAACTATTCATATAATTTCATTGTTGATTCCAAGCATCCGCGAGAAAGTAATAGCAGATTATCTGTCAATGAGAATTATATCAGTAAAAAACATCTCATATATTGGCTTACTAATATTTTCTATTTGGGTGTTATCGGGTGCCATATTTGAAGAGATTGTTTTTAGAGGGATTTTTTTAAAAAAGCTTCAAAAAATTTTAAATGCAACTCAAAGCGTTTTCATAATAGCTTGTCTTTTTGCATTGTCTCATTTCGCCTTTAGTCAAATAAACCTCAGTGAGCTAATAAATGCTTTTATTGTTGGTTTATTATGTGGATTTGCATTTATGAGCACTAAATCATGTATTTCCGCGTTTGTTCCACATTTACTGAATAATGCATTCTGTATCGTTTTTGTTTTGATCATTTGAAAGCCGGGGGCAGTATATTTAATCTCTTATAATCTTATAATTCCGTAATTCCACGTAATTCCGGGAATTCCGGGGACACCATACTAATTTTTACCACCTTCAAAAGCTCCTATAAAAAATAAATGGCAAGAATGGCAAGAATGGCAAGAATGGCAAGAATGGCAAGAGCAATCGCCCCGGGATTCCCCCATCACATTACTCAACGGGGAAACAGGCGCCAGCAGACCTTTTTCATTGACGCGGATTACGACGCCTATATTAACTTGATGGCCGAGTGGTGCGCTCATTACGGCATTGATATATAGGCATATTGTTTGATGCCCAACCATGTTCATCTGATAGCTGTTCCGCAAACCCAGGATGCCATCCGGCTCGCCATTGGGGAGGCCCATCGCCGTTATAGCCGATTCATCAATTTCCGGGAAGGCTGGCGCGGTCATCTCTGGCAGGGTCGGTTTGCCTCGTATGTGATGGACGAATCCTATCTTCTTGCATGTGCTCGTTATATCGAAAATAATCCGGTACGCGCAAAGCTTGTTTGTAAACCAAAGGATTGGGTCTGGAGCAGCGCGAGCGCCCATTGCGAAGGAAAAAACGATAAACTCGTAAATGTCAAACCCCTACTTCAAACGATAAACAAAGGCTGGTCTGACTTTCTCTCTTCCGCTTTAACAAAGAAAGATGCGGAGTTATTAAAAAAACACGAGCGGACCGGCCGCCCCCTTGGAAATGAGGCATTTGTTGAACGCTTGGAAATAACACTCGGCCGCAACCTAAGACCTCAAAAGCCGGGACGGCCGAGGAAGAAATAAAATAAGTATGATGTCCCCGGAATATAGTGGTCCCCAATAATGAGACAATATGCTAAGGTAAAATCAAATTGCAACAAAGGGGGACCCATGAAAAGAAAAAAGTTTAGCAAAGAGTTCAAG
>JAGYOX010000042.1 GCA_018399235.1 Desulfobacterales bacterium
TCCAATATCTACTATTTCTAATTGTATCCTACGAATACACTTTCGGGAACACTTCCTTCAACGATTTAATCAGTAACGCCCGATTATTCAACTCCTCCATGAAGCTGTCATAGGAAACCATCCGGCATTTTTTGAATATAAAAAATCCCGGTTTGTCTTTGTTTTGCACTGTGGCAAATAATAATATCGCCTTAATGCCGCCCTCATCTTTTTCAGTCATTTTCTGAGTGCATCGATAGGGGATTACCGCGCCCTGGCTGCCAATGCTGATCGGTTCCATCGGTCGAAGATCATACACGTAAATGTTTTTCTTGGCCAGTTTATTGATAACGGTCTGCTTAACTTCGTCTGGAAGTAAATCTTCGGCTTCTTTCTGGAGAACTTGGGGAGAGTCGGCATCGGCAGGCTCTTGGCCCCTTTCTTGGCTGCCGACATTTTTAAGATCTCCGCCAACACTATTATCAGCAGTGTAAAAATCTTCCGGCAGTGGCTCTCCTGAAATAACCGACTGGCAGACTTTTATATTCCTTTTGATTTTTTGAATTATAGGATCCTCATCTGAAAAACAGGACTCAGCAAATGAAAGGCTCTGTTGATAGGTATTAACGGCTTGTTCATATTCTTCCTGAGCATAATACAGGGTAGCCAGGTTATTCATAAGCTGGGAAACAGCCGCATCATTTTCACCATCCGTATTCTTAAGGATGCTTATGGCACGTTCATAGCTCTGTTCGGCTTCAGACAATTTATTTTGTTTTTGGTATATCATGGCCAGAATATTTAACGGTTTGATCAACGCCGGATGCACCATAGAGTACCTTTGCTCGATCAAATTCAATGCCTTTTTGGCGTTTTCTTCGGCTTTTGCCAATTCGCCCCCTTGGACCTGCTCAACCGAGGTGTTAAGAATTTGTTCAATGGATTGCTCCGAGTCCTTTGAACACCCGGCTGTCAGAAGGGTTAAAATAATTGCCCCAAACAGGAATAGTTTTAAATAAAACCGCATTAATCTTTCCTCCATCGATTTTATAGTATTGATAGTGTAACACTTTTTTGATTATTCCCCTTTACCAAGAGCGCATGACTTCATCAAGCGTTTTTTCAGATGCCCAAAGCGACCCAAGCTCATAATGATAGCCGATTATTGATCATTGACTTCCCGGCGTATAGCCCCTATAAATAAAGTCTATGAAGCATTCAGGTGTAGAGCCTTCCGCTACATAAATGGTCCAGATTTCGTTAAACAGCTAAGAACTATGAACCTTGAACCGTAAGTTGTCCGGATGATATTCTTTTAATCGACTTCTTAAAATCTTTAGGAATAACCATTAAATCACAAATCAAGGTTTGAGACGATGCCAGAGGTCCCTGACATTTCTGTTGTTGTCCCTGTATATGGATGTGACGGGACACTAATCAAACTCCACGAAAGGCTGTCTGCTGCTATGGCCCAGATACCAGCCAGTTTCGAGCTAATTTTAATAGATGACTGCGGGCCGGGCCGTCCATGGGAGTTAATCAACGAACTGGCACAGGTTGATCCAAGAGTTATCGGCTTAAAACTGTCAAGGAACTTCGGCCAGCACAGCGCCATCATGGCGGGGGTGGATACGGCGCGCGGCAACTGGGTTGTGATCATGGATTGCGATCTGCAGGATCGGCCTGAAGAAATACCCCGCCTATGGGCCAAAGCCCAGGAGGGACATGATATTGTTGTCGGCCGCAGGGTTGAAAGACAGGATGGGTTGTTAAAACGTCGCTCTTCCCGTTTTTTTTGGTGGTTTTTTGCCTATATGACTGAACAGGAAAGTGATGCAACTCAGGCGAGTTTTGGAATTTATTCCAGAAAAGTAGTTGATGTGGTTAAAAAATTGCCTGAACAACCCCGCATCTTCCCCTTACTCGTTCGATGGGCGGGTTTTGAAATAATGCCACTTGCTATTGAGCATGGCAAACGTACTGCCGGCAAATCGAGCTACAATCTAAGCCGCAGGTTATCTCTTGCGATGAGCGCAATTGTTTCATACTCTAACAAACCTTTAAAAATATTTATTCAATTTGGATTTTTAATGGCTTTTATAGCTTTTTGCTATGGCGCCCTGTTATTTATTCGTTATTTCTTTTTCGACTATATTGTTCCCGGTTGGACCAGCGTAATGGTCTCGCTTTATTTTTTGTCCGGCATTTTATTACTCGGGATGGGTGTTCTGGGGGTTTACATCGGTCGAATTTTTAATCAGGTCAAAGAGAGACCGCTTTATGTCGTAAAAGATCACATATCTGTTACAAACAAGAATAATTCTTATGAATCAAGATAGTAATACAATAAAACTGGGAACGATGAGGGCCCTTGTTTACAAATTTTATGTGGCAGCCAAAAAGATTGGGTTAATGAGGTTGCCCATAGTCCAATATATTGCAGCTAAAGTGTATGACTATGTTCGTCCACGAGGAGAGTTGTGCGTTAACGTTGAAGGTAACAACCTCTATTTAAAACCAGAGGACAGGACAATTACCCCTGTCCTCATCGCCAATGAAACTTATGAAAAATGCGAAACCTTTTTGTGCAAGCAGCTCATCAAACCCGGCATGACCGCAATCGATATCGGTGCGAATATCGGATATTTTTCGCTGCTCTTCGCAAGACTAGTCGGAGTTAATGGTCAAGTTATCTCGTTCGAGCCGGAACCAAGCAATTTCAAGTTTTTGGAGAAAAACATCGCTTCAAATGATTTTACATGTATTGAGGCCTATAACCTCGCCCTATCAGATAAAGCGACAACCATGGATTTATATGTTGGAGAAATTTCACAAACAACATCATCTTTTATACGAGAAAACATTTTATATGAAGACAATGTTGATCGAATTTCCATAAAAACGGTTGAACTTGACGAGTTTCTTAAAGAGAAAGATATTGCCCATGTTGATTTCATCAAAATTGATGTTCAGGGGGTTGAAGAGGCGGTTTTTCACGGTGCTGAAAAACTGCTAAAATCGCCAGGATTATCCATAATGATGGAATTCTGGCCCTATGGTCTGCAAAAGGCTGGAACTGATGTTAGTAATTTTTTAAGCACAATAGAACAGTTTGGTTTCTCATTTTATGTTCTGGATGATAAAGATTGTGAAATGCGAAGAACAAGCCGCCAGGCGCTGCTGTCCGGTTTAACCTATGATGATCGGTATTTTATAAATTTGTTCCTAAGAAAGGATTAGAAAATACCTGCTGAGAAACATAAGAAAAAACTCCTTATCGCCGGCGGCGGCTATGCCGACATTCCCCTGATACAATCCGCAAAAAAAATGGGTTATCATGTTATTTCCACCGGAAACCGGCCTGAGGAACTGGGGCATCTCCATTCCGATGAATATCACCCGGCTGATTTTTCAGATCCCGAGGCCATCCTATCCTTAGCAAAAAAATTGAACGTTTCCGCCATCTGCGCTTGCTGCAATGATTTTTCCGCCCTTTCAGCCGCATATGCCGCAGAAAAAATGGGGCTGCCCGGCCACGACCCATTAAAAACCTCTCAAATCATTCATCATAAAGACCTTTACCGACAATTCGCAATAAAGCATGGCATCCCGGCACCCCGGGCGATGGGGTTTACAAATCAAAAAGACGCGATGGCCGGCATTGAATCGCTCCCGCTCCCCGCTATTGTAAAGCCGGTTGATCTCACCGGCGGCAAAGGCATGACCACCATAACAACTATGGATGAGGCGAAAGCAGCTATTGAAAAGGCTTTTGCCATTTCACGGACGAAACGCATCGTTATTGAAGAATTTATTACCGGCAGCCGTCACGGTTTTTCCGCTTTTCTGGTTAACGGCCGTGTTGCATTTTTCTTTTCCGACAATGAGCATTATTTTTTAAATCCTTATCTGGTATCTGCCGCTTCTGTGCCCAGCATGGCTTCTAAAGCAGTGGAAAAGAAATTGTGTGCCGAATCGGAAAAAATCGCATCCATCTTGTCTTTAAAGACGGGCATTTTCCATATCCAGTATATTCTCAGAGGGGAAGACCCGATAATTATTGAAATCTGCCGTCGGGCGCCCGGAGACCTTTATATCAAGTTGGTTGAACATGCTACGGGGGTGGATTACCCGGCATGGATCGTCAGGGCTTCCGCCGGACTGGATTGTAACGGACTGGTTCATTCAGAGCCCAAAGGATTTTTTACCCGCCATTGCGTCATGGCATCAAGGGCCGGCAGGCTCAGTGATATTTATTTCGACCCAGCTATTGAAAAAATGATTGTGGACAAGCTAATGTGGTGGCAACCAGGGGAACAAGTCACGGATGTATTGACCACCAAGTTCGGAATTGTTTTTGTTAAGTTCAACTCGCAGGACGAAATGATGCATACGACAGAACGGCTTCATGAACTGATCGTGCCTCAAATTAATTAAAGAATCCGCCAGATAGAGGAGGAATTATTCGATGTTAAAAGGCAGGGTGGCCATTGTAACAGGTGGTTCACGAGGAATTGGACGGGCTATTGCTCAAAAGTTTGCTGAAAACGGGGCGTCGCTGCTATTAGTTGCCTTGCATGAAGACCGATTATTACAAGCGAAACGGGAAATCAGCCAATTGGGCGTTAGGGTGGAAATTCTTTATGACGATATCGCCGAACCGGAATTCTCGCAACAAATTCTCTCGCATGCATTAGACCTGTTTGGGACAATCGATATACTTGTCAATTGTGCAGGCATAATCACCCGGACACCGGTTGCTGAACTTACGATAGAGGAATGGCATCGTGTTTTAAATGTGAATCTGAATGGCACCTTTTATTTAAGTCAGGCCGTATTGCCGATCATGGCCGAAAAACATTATGGAAAAATCATCAACATCACCTCTCAAATGGCAAAACTCCCCCACCCGAGTGCATCACCAAGCTATGAGGTTTCAAAAGCCGGCATGATCGCATTAACACGCCACCTTTCCTACCATTATGCCAAACACAATATCTGCGTGAATGCCATTGCGCCGGGCTCAATTGATACTGATTTACCTAAAAGCATGACCCCCGAAGCACGGCAGCGTCTCAAGGACGCCATCCCCTTACAGCGATTAGGGGAACCCGAAGAAGTGGGCGAGCTGGCATTGTTCCTGGCATCGGATAATTCCAATTATATTACGGGGGCCACAATGACTATCACCGGCGGGTCATTGATGGATTAAGATAAAATTGATTTATTATTCTACCAATGTTTAAATCCTTGTAACCGTTCACGGTTCACGGTTTACGGTTGACAGCTGATAGATACAGACCTGGTTGTCGGCAGACAGGGAGAAGGCTGTAATTATGAGTTCTTCTTTTGAAGAGTTGAAAGTCTGGAAAAAATCATGCCGATTAACAATTCGTCTTTATGAATTATTAAGAAACTGTCATGATTATGGACTTAAAGATCAGATGCTTCGCGCGTCAGTATCGGTTGCCTCAAATATTGCGGAAGGGAGTGAAAGGGGGAGTGTTAAAGATTTTCAACGATTTATCAATATTGCAAAAGGTTCAGCAGCAGAACTCAGAACACAGATTTATATTTCGTCCCAGATTAAGATTTTCTCTAGCAGTGATGCGAAAGAACTGATTCGGGAAATAAAATCGATATCAAAAATGCTGCAGGCATTAACTACTGCAATAAACAAGAACCGAGAACTGTCAACTGAGAACCGTAAACGGTTATAAATCTTTTAATAAGAGGCCCCGGTGTTAAAAATATACCCTGAAAAACATTATCCTGATGCAGTAAATTTCTGTAATCGCTTTTTAAGGGATACGACGTCTCCTCGCTATGTGCTTGGCCGTAATGAGTTCGCATCCAGTATTGCCAAGTTTGTTGACGTCAACGGGTTTATTGATGAATATACAAATGAAAGCAGTTTTTTGGGAAAACCCATCGTTAGCATTTCCGATCTACCAAAAGAAAGTATGGTGGTTTCAGCGGTTGTATTGGGTCGTCCATTGATTGCCCTGAATAAGCTTAAAATGTACGGCTTGAGCTGCCTGGATTACTTTACTTTTTTTAAGTATTCCGGGCTTGCGTTGGAAGAAATCGAACTTTTGAGCAAAGGCAAGCATGATATTGAAAAAAACCGGGATAGATATGAATGGATATACAACCGACTGGCGGACGAAACATCAAAAGATGTGCTTGAGAAGCTCTTAAACTTCCGTTTTTCAGGGGATCTCAATTATATGGCCGGATTTGAGCATGCGCCGGACCGTCAATATTTTGAAGACTTCCTAAGCCTCAAGCCGGGAGAGGTTTTTGTTGATGGCGGCGGGTTTGATGGGGAGACATCTATTAATTTTATCAAGAGGTGCCCTGATTATAAATCAATTTATTTTTTTGAGCCTGATCCCAAAAATGTAAATATTGCCCGAAACAACCTTTTGAGGTATCAACACATTAATTTTCATACGTTAGGGATGGCTGAATCAAAAAAAACTTTATCCTTTGGTTCAGGAGAAGGCCCTTCGAGTAAAATATGTGAAACAGGCGACTTGGAAATTCAGGTGGATGCGCTTGATAACCTGATAAATGGACCAGTATCCTTCATAAAAATGGATATTGAGGGCTCGGAGGGTATAGCCATTGAAGGATCAAAAAAACACGTCATGGCTGATCATCCAAAGATGGCCATCTGCTGTTATCATAAATTCGACGATATTTGGAAAATTCCAAAACAAATCCTTGGTATAAGAAATGACTATTCGATTTATTTAAGGCATTATACTGAAGGAACCACGGAAACCGTCATGTACTTTATTCCTGATGTTTAACCGGCAATGCTTTTTTATGAAAATTGCCAAAAATGATGAATGCCAATAAAAATAGTAAATGGTCCAAAACCAGTTGGCGCAATTTTCCCATACAGCAGCAGCCTGTTTGGCCGGACACGGCTCTCCGAGATAAGGTGCTGAAAAAGATCGCCCGCCTGCCCTCGCTGGTTTTTGCCGGAGAAAGCCGGTCGCTGAAGGAATTGCTGGCCGAGGCATCGGAGGGAAAGGCGTTTGTGCTGCAGGCCGGCGATTGTGCCGAAGATTTTAACCGATGTCATGGCCCGCTTATTCATAACCTTCTGAAAGTGATCCTCCAGATGTCGATTATTCTCACCTACGCCGGTGAGAAAAAGGTCGTTAAAATTGGAAGAATTGCCGGTCAGTATGCCAAGCCCCGTTCCTCTCCCACCGAGTCGATCGGCGACCGCGTCATACCAAGCTACCGGGGGGATATGGTGAACAGCCCCGAGCCAACGCTTAGGGCCAGAACCCCGGACCCGCAAAGAATGCTGGAAGGATATTTCCGGGCGACCGCAACGCTGAATCTCGTCAGGGCTTTTACAAACGGCGGGTACGCGGCCCTTGACTACGCTCACTCTTGGAGCGAAGCGAGTTTCAATGCGTTTCCCAAAAACCCAAAATATGAAGAGCTCGTCAAGGGAATCAAAAAGGCCATCAACTTCATGGATGCCATTGGAATTGACAGCGACTCTCCGCAGTTGAACCAGGTGACCCTTTATACATCTCATGAGGCGCTTTTGCTCGAATATGAAGAAGCCCTCACGCGAATTGACACAACCACCGGGTATTGGTATGATACCAGTGCCAATATGCTCTGGATCGGCGACCGGACGCGCCAGCCAGACGGGGCCCACGTGGAGTTTCTGCGCGGCGTCTGTAATCCAATCGGTCTGAAAGTCGGGCCGGACCATAAAATTGATGAGATCAAGCGCATTGTGGAAAAACTCAACCCGGATAACGAGCCGGGCCGGCTTTCCCTAATCACCCGGTTTGGGGCTGAAAAGGTAAATATTTTCCTGCCCCCCTTGCTGCGGGCAATGAAAAGCGAAGGGTTTAAGATTGTATGGATCTGTGATGCGATGCACGGTAATACCTATACAATCCGCAACGAACAAAAAACCCGAAAATACAATGATATAGTTAAGGAGATAACCAACTTCTGGCAGATTCACCAGGCGGAGGGAACCACCGCCGGCGGCGTCCATCTTGAGTTGACCGGTGAGAACGTTACCGAATGCATTGGAGGCCACCGGCAGCTGCTTGATAAAGACCTGAACTTGAATTATCAGACCCATTGCGATCCCCGCCTTAACGCAGAACAATCTGTGGAACTGGCTTTCGAACTTGCCGGGATCCTCAAGCCCTGATGTTAAGAGGTAATGCAAGGGCTTTCAATCCCCTATGAGCAGCCGCTATGAAATATTGCCCCTTTTGTGCTCAGGTATTTGAAAACTCTGACTGGCACTGCCCGAATTGCGGGTGGAAGCCTGAAAAAAGAGATAATGTATTAATATTTGCCCCCGAATTAGAAAGCCCTAACAGCGGATTCAGATCTTCCTCCTTTGCACTGCTTGCCTCACTGGAAGCGAATTATTTCTGGTTCCGCGTCCGTAACGAGTTGATCATCTGGGCTTTAGAAAAATACGGGGCAAAAATCTCTTCTTTTATGGAGATCGGCTGCGGGACAGGATTTGTATTGCAGGGGATTGCCCGAAGCTTCCCGGAGATTCGTCTTGCCGGCAGTGAAATATATACCAAAGGGATAGCCTTTGCCGCTGAAAGATGCAGAGAAGGGGAATTTATGCAAATGGATGCCAGGCAGTGCCCATTTATCGATGAGTTTGACGCCATAGGCGCATTTGACGTGATCGAACACATTGAGGCGGATAATAAAGTGCTCAAGCAAATTTATCAATCATTAAAGCCCTATGGCTTATTACTGCTCACTGTTCCGCAACATCGATGGCTGTGGAGCAAAGTAGATGAAAACGCTTGCCATATCCGGCGCTATACTAAAAAAGAACTGCATGACAAAATAGCGCTCGCTGGTTTTAATATTTTACGAAGCACCTCTTTTGTCACAAGCCTGTTACCATGCATTCTATTATCCAGATTGATGCGGCAAAACAATCCAGGTCGTTTCGTTGCCGAGTCAGAATTTCAAATTAATCCGGTTCTGAATCAGTTCTTTGAAAAAATTTTGCGGCTGGAACTTCGGTTGATTCAAAATGGCGTTTCGTTTCCTGTTGGCGGCTCACGGCTGGTAGTTGCCGAAAAAATTTAAAAAATTATTAGTTGGGGGGCAAAACGTGGAGAACATTCCCTTTAATAAACCATTCATCGTTGGCAAAGAATTATTTTACATTGCGCAAGCAGTTATAGAGAATCGTCAAATGGCCGGTGACGGCCCATTCACGAAAAAATGCCAGGCATGGCTGGAAAAGCACCTCGGCTGCCGCAAAGCCCTGCTGACCCATTCGTGCACGGCGGCCCTGGAAATGGCGGCGATCCTGTGTGATATACAGCCGGGCGATGAAATCATTATGCCCTCCTTTACGTTTGTTTCTACTGCGAATGCATTCGTATTAAGGGGCGGGGTTCCGGTTTTTGTGGATATACGACCGGATACGCTCAATATTGACGAACGGTTAATTGAAAAAGCGATTACACCTCGAACAAAAGCTATTGTGACAGTACACTATGCTGGGGTTCCATGTGCCATGGATGAAATCATGGACATCGCGGCCAGACATCGGCTTTTTGTAATAGAAGACGCGGCACAGGCGCTGCTTTCTACTTACAAAGGAAGCCGCTTGGGCAGCATCGGCGATTTCGGCACCATCAGTTTTCATGAGACCAAAAACATTATCAGCGGTGAGGGCGGAGCACTGCTGATCAACAAAGAGGAATACGTTGAACGGGCTGAAATCATTTGGGAAAAAGGGACAAACCGAGAGCAGTTTTTCCGGGGCGAGGTGGATAAATACACCTGGACGGATATCGGGTCATCGTATCTGCCAGGAGAATTGACCGCTGCATTTCTGTATGCCCAACTCGAACAGGCAAAACAAATTAATGCCAAACGGCGGCATATATTTAATCTTTATTACCAAGAATTGACTGAACTGGCCGAACAAAATCATATCCGTCTGCCGCATACGAACCCGAAAATTGGAGAGCATAACGGGCACCTGTTCTACATCATTACAAATACTGCCGCTGAACAAGTCCGCTTGATAGAATACTTACAAGGCAGTGGTATATACGCCATATTTCACTATATCCCGTTGCACTCTTCCCCGGCCGGAATACGTTATGGAAAGCTTGGCGGCCCGTTGACCCGCACGGAGGATCTCAGCGAACGCCTGATAAGGATGCCGCTATTTTATGAAATGACAGACACTGATGTAGAGATGGGGGTTAACATTATTAAAAAGTTTTTCCTAAACGATGATTGAACCATCTCAAAAAAAGAAGTCAGGCATGAGCAGCTCCGGATATTAGAACCAGCAAAAAACATGGCCAGCGTTTTTTTGCCATTGAAAAAAAATAAACCCGTGAGAAACGGCACACATTCAAATGAATAACAATAAATACAATGAATATGTAATTTTCCTTATCGGACTTGTTGTATTTTTAGCGGCCGCCTATTTTGGGTATCAAAAATTGCACTACGGCTTCAATTTTATTGATGAAGGCTACCATATGACCGAGAGCTGGCGATTAGCCCAAGGGGATCACCTGCTTGATAATAAATCAGGCTCAATGGTGGCTTACAGGCTAATAAATAGTATGATTTTCAAGGGTAACCCGGATATCACCCTCTTGGGTTTCAGAAAAATACAGTACGTCCTTACCCTTTGTTCTTTGCTCATCTTCAGCCTTTGCCTTTATGCCGTCACCAGAACCTATTGGCACCTTCCATTAATATTTTCGATATTTGCTTTTACGGGGTTGGACCCAACGGGAATGATCGCCAATTTGAACTATTATACCTATCCCCATCTTTTTCTCATACTTTTCTTGTCTTTTTTTATAATCGGTCTTTATTTTCAAAAGCCTTGTATCAAGTATGCCGGCTTTATCGTTTCGGGGCTTTTCCTATGGGCCATCAGCTTCAGCCTGCTTTACCTAAGTTCAGTCGTTTTGGCCCCGATTCTCTTGTATATCGCTGCCCGAACACTTCCTTTCCGCTCTTTTTCATTTTCTTTAAAGGATTTAATAATCGTATTACTGCCGTTCACGGCAGGCTGGTTATTATTTATCGGAATTTTTGCCCACTCTTTCATCCCTGCAACTCTGGATGCTTTATTTTCCGCATTGTCTACCACCTCCTCTTCAACGGAAGCGCTTTCAGCCAGCCTAACAGGAACTGGCGGCTATATCGGAATCACCGCCATCTTTGTTCTGCTGTTTTGTTTTCTAACTAAAAAATCCAGAGGCTATCTCGCCCCAGTTGTGCTGGGCGGCGTATCAGTTCTTCTCTATTTTATCATCGACTCCTCATTTTTCGGTTTAATCAAGCCCTATTACAACGGATGGCTCGGACGCCCCATGTGGTTCTCAGGGTTGATTATCGCTTTTATCATGATTTTCTGGATCCATATTATCCAGAAAACCGTTCGCAGAAAATCCCTCGCCTGGACAGAAGAGTTAATATTTATTCTTCTGCTTCCGGTCACCATTAAATCCGTATGCACCATTTTTTTTTCAAGCACAAATGCAATGACTGTTTTACATAGCGCCATACCGGCAGTGGCGGCCCTTGCCTTTCTATTCATTTATAATATGGAAATGAAAAAAAAATCCATATGGCTCAAATTCGCTGTCATCGTTTTTGCGCTGGCCCCCTTTTATTATACCACTAGCTGGGCAGACTGGCGGTTTACTTACTTTGATGTAGTCCCAACAAAGGCCGACGCGGTTATTAAGGAAGGATTCGGCAAAGGAATAAATACTAATGGCGTTTATGCGGAACTTTATAACTGGATTGACAAGGCGGCTGCAAAGTACAGCGATGAAGATGACTTTATGATCTCTTATGTGGTATCACCCATGACGCATATGATAACTAAAAGGCGACCGGCCCTTAACGATACTTTTATTTGCTTCTCAACAAGAAGAACTGATGTATATGCAAAATCTATTAATGAAATGAGACGGAACAAAAGAGAGCCCGCCATCGCTTTCGTCTTTCAACGAATGACCATGTTAATCCCCGTCTCATTGAAAAAAGGAAATGTTAAGTTCATAAGCCCACAGTTCAAATTCAAATGGTCAAACGATCCGATTAGTAGATATATTAAAAATCATATGGTGCTGGCCGGCCAGTTTTATATATCAAGACAAAATGATCATGTTATTCTATGTTATGTAGACCCGCAGCTTGGAAATATAAAGCTGCCCGCGGATAAATAAACAGCCCAAGGTAAGCGGTCGTGGAGTTTGGTAAAAAGCTATACTTGACTTTGCTTTCTATATCCCACTTCTTTAGCGGGCACCCCGGCTACGATCTGATATTCTTCAACGTCTTGTGTGACGACTGAACCTGAACCAATTACCGCCCCATTGCCAATTTGAACCCCGGCATTGATGACCGCATGGGTACCGATCCATACGTCATTTCCAATTTTTACCGGGGCCATAACGTGGTTAGCAGTAGCCATGGGGGTATCAGTCTGATGATGGTCGTGGTTGGATGACACAATCACCGCATAGGGACCTATCATCACATGATCGCCGATTTCTATGCCGCCCCGGGCATCAATAAGTGCTCCGGTATTTGGGGAAAACCCCCGGCCCACCTTCAAACCATAGGTATGGGTGAGATAGACACCGGGATAAATAGTACAAAACGATTTTAATTCTGCAAACAAAAAGCTGTACAGGCCCCAGCGAAGGATCATACCAAGGAGTCCGGGCAATGACCGCAGCAGCCATCCGAAGAATTCTTCAAGCCACAGGTGCAGCAGGTGCGTGCGGTAAAATTTAATGAATCTTATAACTGAACTCATAATGATTTCCGGAACCCTGTCAAAAAATCGCGTTCTTCGAATTTTGGATGGAATTAAATTGCTTACGGGGCCTAAAGAAGTCAAAAGCAAGGTTTGACGCATATTCACTACGGTAAGGATTCAAAATCATGTTGATCTTTAGCCCTTCCGCTCGCCTTTTTATTTATTTTAAGGTGAGTTAAACTGATGATATTCACTCTTACATCATCAATAAAATCGGTTATTCTTTTGTCGTAGCATTCTTCAAAACTGACGCCTGATATATCGGTCAGCAGTTCAATCCTGATGGGGGGCATCCCCATTCGGATCACCTGCCTCTTTTTCAAAAACAATTCGGCACTAAGCTCTGGAACATCAAACCCGAATTCTTTCAAAACATTTACCATCTTCCCGGCATTTTCAGGGGAGGAGGCAATCCAAATATCCAAATCTCCCGTTGCCCTCGGGTAGCCGTGATACCCCACTGCAAAGCCGCCAATTAACAAATATTCGGCTTTATGAGAGTTCAGCAGTCTCAAAAACTCTCTGAAGTCTTGCGGTAAGCGGATCGTATCCATAAAGCATCTGTCTCATTATTTCAACGCAGTATACGCGCTCAGCAGGCGACTTTGACAACCAATACGGCATTTCGTCAGACTCGTCATCAAGAGAACTTACTGCAAATGCCGTCTTATCCATTCTAATGCTATCTAATGCCAGCTTTTTTCGCATAAAGTTATCACCTTGTTTTTGAGTAATCCGTTACCCGGTTAATCCCAAATTTAACCAAGTGCTTATTATTTTGCAATAAAATTAGCAATGCGAATTGGTAGATGTCGTTCGTTAAATATTGACAATGTTTATTCTTGTGGCAATACTGAATTTATTGAGTTAAGTGCCGTAGTAATCCAAAAACCAGTTAACGGTTTCAGTCAGCCCCTCAGACAGAGAAAACTTATTCGTCCATTTCAGCCTGGTTTCTGCCTTTGTTGTGTCCGAAAAATTTCGTTTCACATCCCCTGCCCGGTTGTTGCCGTGAATAATTCTAATGCCGCCGATATTTTTTTCACTCAGGATGCTTGCCAATTCATTTGCCAGTTTAAGAATGGTGGTTTCATTGTTACTTGCAATCTGAAAAATTTCGCCGCCGATCCCCTCAACTTCGGACGCCAAAATAATGGCATCGATTAAATCAGAAATATGAATAAAATCACGAGTCTGATTGCCGTCCCCATATATTTCCAACGGTTGGCCATTCAACGCCTGTTTTATAAATTTGGCAATTACGCTGCTTTTATGAGCTGATCCGGGACCGTAAACATTGCTGAAACGTAAAATAACCGTTTCAACGCCAAATGTCCGGTAATATGCAGAGCAGTAGGCTTCGCCTGAAAGCTTGCTCGCCCCGTAAGGCGAGAATGGATGGGGGGCCATTTCTTCTTGAATCGGCGGCTCACATTCGCCTACAGGGGCTCCGGAAGATGCAAAAATAAAACTTTCAACGGAACAGGTTCTTGCTGCTTCCAGCAGATTGAAGGTCCCAATGACATTGGCATATAAATCCTCACGGGGATTTTGCACGGAGGGCCAGACACCCGTGTTGGCAGCCAGATGCACAATTGCATTCATCCCCCGGGCAGCTGCCTCTGCTACGGCGGCATTTTCAATATCACCCACGATCAGTTCATTATGCAAGGGTTCTTCTGTGGCCTGCCTGGGCTCGATCTCTTCAAAATGTGTCAATTTTTCGATATTCTGCCGATTACCGGCTGAAAGATTATCCAAAACACGAATTTGATAGTTTCCCGCCTCCAAAAGTTTTTGGATGAGCTGTGTTCCAATGAATCCGCATCCGCCGGTGATGAGCCATTTATTTGTTTTCACATTTTTCCTCAATTGTGAATCGAATAAAATTTAATGGGTTGAATAGATTTCGACTTCATCTATAGCCAACAGGCATTTGCCGGCTGCTCTTATCATGACATATCTTGCATTCACCCGATGAGGCAGTTCTACAGCGATTGTTCGCTCATTACCGGTTATCTTGCCGTGCCTCCAGTTTTGTCGATCTTCCGAAAAAGCAATGTAAAGGGGCATCGGGTTTATTCTAACACCATCCTCTTGATAAAGCCCCTGGAAAATCTTAATCAAGCCAATTGGTTCGATCCGGCCCAGATCGATCAGCAGTTTCGGATCTGTAATCGGCATAAAATCGAGAACCAGACCGGAGTTTACATTCCTGTTACCGTCAACCGCAAGTCCTCCAGAAAAAAGATGCGGATAATGCCAGTTGTAAGTTGAGTTTGTCTGAGCATGCTTGTAATATGCCAGATTTTTATGTGCCGTGGTATGAGTCTTTTCCCATGAATAATGGGTATTCAAATTTTTTCCATTGTATAATCGATGATGCCATAAAAGAAAAACGGAAACCACAAAACCTAAAATCAGCCCAGTGGCAATCCAGCTTGCCGGTTTTGGAAGTCGCCTATGAGCGCAATACGCTAAAATGGCGAAGAAAAAGAACAATGACAGACATAACCCCCAAAGCGTTGCGTGGCTAAAATATCTGAACTCCACTGTGTTAACACCGGCGGGCACGACAACCGCCGGATAGATGCCGTTTGCCCGGAAAATTTTTGCTTTATTACCATTCACAAAGGCCTTCCAACGGCCATTGTCCGGTTCGGCAAACATGAAGAAACCACTTTTTGATGTTTTTGCTTCAAAAACCATCCGATTGTAAGACCCATACTCTAGTGCAACTTCATCTCTGCCCGTATATGACATACGACTGGTGCTGTTTTTTTGGGGCATAGCCGCATGGCCGGGACTTTCAATAACGCAAAAATTCGGATGGATGCCTTCGGCAATGCGTTGATAGACGTTTTCCTGATCCTTTTCCACGTCATATTCCGTAAACACTTTAGCCATGTATGGCTCTAAACAAGTATGCGCCAGTTGCTGCTGAATGAGCCGGCTGTATAAACCGGCGCCTGGATTTTGTGAAAAATGATAGGACAAATCATTTTTCTTTTGCCCGCGCAGCATATTCAATGTCGGCATATCAGATTTTTCCTCGATCCATGTGCCGTAATATATAAAAACGGTGAGTTGGACAATGCTTATCGCGCAAATAAAGACCAGCATATAATTTCTCTTCCGTGAGAAAATTCCAGCCCAAACTAACAAAGACAGAATAAATAGCGTAAGAAGGACATTAAACGGTTCAACCCATCCGGGTATGACCCGGATGACCGCTGGACTGAACAAAAATAGATCCTTTTCCATTGCCGGGAATATGGTCTGACAGGCCTGATAGATTAAAAAAACCAAAATGCCGGCAGCGGAAAGCACGGCATAAATTTTAATTTTGTACCGATAAATATGAATCATGTAACTACTGCCAAATACCCAGATAAAAAGCAGCAGAAAAAGCATGGGCATCAAAACGGTGATCCTGCCAGGGACGCGGATGGAATCGGCAAAAGGCAAATACTTCCATATCAAATAGTGAACAGGCGTTCTGTCGCCCTGCATGTGCAAGAAAACAATTAGAATTAACGCCCACACCCCCCATATAGCCCATGGAATACGTATTTTAAAAAATCTGAGCAGAGGTATCAGCAGGCCGGTCAACAGTAGTGGGGTGCCGCCAAAGGCGCCGAATGATCTCAAGGGATAGAAAAAATTATTGACCGTTCCCATGAAAGTGTCCTGATAGTTATTCGCCCATGCATAACTCCCCCCTACCCGGGCGACGCAGGATGAGACAAAATCCACATAAGTGGGCACCAAAAAAACAGATGCGGCCAGCAGCCCCAGCAAAAGGAGTCCCGCTGTAGTGGTAAAATAAGAAACCTTCGTATTGAATCCGGAAACCGGATGCCCATCTATGGAATCAAGAACAAAGGGAAGGAAAAAAATGAACAGGGTGAGCCCCATTAAGATATAATAAATCGTGGGCAGGTGGCCGCTGCAGATCAGCCAATAGGTAGAAAAAACAATAAACAGGCCCCACTTTTTTGACCGCGTTAGATAATACATCCCCGCCCCTGCCATCAGAAATATAAACCCGGTCCAGCTTTCACACGACGCCCCCCTGAATAGCGAGAGCATTTGCAGGCTGTATACGGTTATAAAGGAAAGCAGGAATGAGATTACATCGCTAAAATGTAATTGCCGCAAAAAGTGAAATAATAGGAAATGCGCCCCCCCTAAAAATAACAGACGAAGCAGTGTGTTAACTTCCAATGCGTCGCCGGACCAGTATGCCGGGAACATAGCTGCCAAATACGATATCGGATGAAACAGCTCGCCGATGCTCAAAGCAAAGGCGGTTCGCCCGCCTTCAAATCCTGGTATATAGAGCGGAAATGTGCCGGTTTTAAGCGCAAACATCAGCTCCAGCTGATGATGGATGGAGAAACGCGTATAATCATTGCCAATCGTCCATTCCGACACAAAGGGAAAGGCCCAGTAAAATATCGCAAACGGCAGAACCATGCAAAAAATGAAAAAGATGCAATTGGTTTTAAGATTCGTCCACTTAGCAAGCATCGAGAGATTTCGTTGGTTTATCGCCATAAACATCTTTGGTGGCATATCGGTGGTAATAAATGGAGTCTTGCTGGGGGATTTTTTTCATTTCCTTCTTTAAAATAAAAAGATCAACCAGGTTCTGAGCGATTTTTTTTATCATCAAGTTTTTCTGTTTTCGGCTTTCCACAATCGGTACCGGCACTTCAGCGATTTTCAGGCCGGCCTTTTGGCTCTTTAATACAAATTCGGTGTCAAACTGCCCCCTGCGCATCACACACCGATCCAGTATCGGTCGCATTGATTGCATGCAAATTAATTTCTGACCATGGGTATCCGTAGTCACAGCCCCGAAAATAAACTGCAACAGCCCATTCAACCCCCAGGATAAGGATTGCCTGTATTTCGGGCGCTGATCAAGATAAGGATCGGCCCGTTTGCTTCCAATAATCAAATCATAGTTACCTTTTTGGCGCCATGCCCATGAAATGAATGCCGCATGCCAGAAATCGACATTGATTATGAGTGCATATTCGCCCCGGGCATTCATCAAACCTGTGTGCAGGGCGTTACCATAATCGGGTTTTTTCAGTTTTATAAAGAAAGTGGCCGGGCAACGGCCCTGGATATCTTCAATGATTTGGGGGGTCTGATCCTTGCAGCCATTACTGATAAAAACAAGCTGCCAGTTTCCGGTGCCTATAATTCCGTCCAGGTGCGGCGATATTTTCTCATATAATGGCATCAGATTCTCGGCCTCGTTATAGCAAGGAACGATAACGGACAATAAAAACTTTTCCGCTGGTAATGTGTCCATCTGAATTTACTTCTCCAGAAATCTGATTTTCGTTTTTGAATTGAACGGATAAATGTGTTTTTCAGCCAATATAACAACCCCATAGTAAAGCATCCTGGCCCAAAGGGCCAGGTTTTGGTTAACCCCAGAGGGGATTTGCTCTTTTGAAAGTTCAGCGACTTAATGAAATTCCAAATCACAAATTACAAAAAACAAACAAATCACAATGACCAAAATTCTAAATTCCAAACAAGTTCTTGCTTTGCCCCGTTTTGGTCATTGAATATTGAAATTTGAAATTTGTTTGATATTTGGTGCTTGAAATTTGTGATTTTAGACCCAAAGCGTTAAGGCAAAGCCATTTATCTCTGACCTGGCCCAAAGGGCCAGGTTTTCAAGACTGAATAAAATACCGCAATCCAGCACATCAAGCAATATCCCCAAGCATACCAAACAATTGTATCACTTAACAAAAACAGAAAAACTGAAATCAATAAAATGACCGGCAATAGCAAAAATGTATGATAGTTATATCCTTTGCCAAGCTGAATTAAAACAATGATTCTGAGTATGCAGATCGGCACAGCTGAAGCCGCCACTCCTCGCAACAGCGGGATGTTGCATTCCGGCAACCCCAGCAAATACTGACAGACCATTTTTGGACTGAAACATACCACGGCAACCGCTGCTCCAGAGAGCAACAATGTGATCAAAAATGATTTGATCACGGTGTCAGGCTGAACTGCTTTTTTCACATTTTGTTCGACAATAACCGGAAAAAATACCTGTACGATGGGGTTGGTAAGTAAAATGATCGATTTTGACAGAATGCAGGCCGCGGAATAAAGTCCAAGATCCGTACGACCCATAAAGAGGTAGGCAATGATATTGTCAAGGTACATGGTTAAAACAAAAACCGTATAACTGGCGCTAAAAGACACAATTCCAGTGTAATTCGCATGTTTTTCAACATCCCCGTTTCTAAACAATCGCATGCCCGTTTTTTTGATTACCAGAAAAAAAATCAAGCAAAAAACCGTTAAACCTGCCGCAAAAATCCCGAAAAGACCAGCCCATGGCAGGGCGACGACAAATATTCCGAACAGTCCCAATAAAAAGCGTAAAATGGTCCAAAACAGGGTATAAAAACCAAGCGATAGAATTTTTTTTAATCCCTGAAACAACGCTCGAATGGATTCCGCCAGATAAATCGAAACGGTAACTGCCGGAATCAGTATAATCAATGCCAGTGATTCGACACCCAGCGCGCTTCCTGTTATCAGGAGAACGAAAAACAACCCCGCCCCGGCAAGCCCCCCCCAGACTAAAATATACCGAACATATGCGGCGAAATGCGGCAAAGCGGCATCATAACCGCCCTTAACTGTGCTCAGAGTAATTTTACGCGCAAAAAAAAGATTGGTTATTACCGCCGGCGCAATAAGGATGTTGATAATGGAAAGCGCGGAATAAAAAATCCCAAAAGCTGTGATACCCAACAGCCGTCCGGAAATCACAAGAAAGGCAAAATTGACGGCATACGCGGGCAGAACAAGCACCAATAGGCCCATTGACCGCCTGAGAATAGAATGGTGGATACTTTGAATACGCAATTTTTATGCTTTCAGGGCCTTAACAATCAGTGTATCCGACCAAAAACTGCCTGCGCGTGAACGAAATCGGCTGAGATGCCAGAACCAGGAATCGGTCCGAAAGCGATACTCCCTGACAAATCCCATTTTCTCCAATATATATCGAAGGGGGCGCCCGTCCATATCCTTGACAATAAAATACATATGCCTTCCGGATATGTTTACTTCATCAAATCCGGCCGCCACTAGAAGGCGTAATAGGCTGTTTTTCGAAAAAAAACGGATATGCCCGGGATGCTGAAGATCCGACACCGTTTGACCGAATAACCCTAAAAATCGGTATACCCAAAATGCGGAATTGGGGGTTGAAAGCAGCAATCGCCCGCCTGGAGCCAGGATGCGGTGCGCTTCCGATAAAAAAGAACCTGGGTCATACAGGTGTTCAATCACTTCTGAAGCAAATACCAGGTCAACTGTGTCAGGAGCAAGAGGGATGCCGGTGTTTAAGTCACACTGGAATGCCTTAGTATGATTTTTCCAGTATGTGTAAAGGGCAACAAGAGATATGTCACAGCCAGTCACATGGTGTCCCATGGCTGTCATGTAATCGGAGTTCAGTCCGGTGCCGCAGCCGATATCCAGTATCTTTAGCGGTGATGTCTCCGGGATCTGATTTAATAGGTATTGCTTGCTGGTCCGAACACTTTCACGCTGATACCGGTATTTTTCATCTGACAGTTTATTTTCAAATTTCACTTTTAATCCATTCCTGTCAATCGTTAACGGCGAACTGTGAACCGTGAACTTTAACTTATATAACTCAAGTTTCGCACCCTATAGTAAATGAGTTTTTTCGAAAATTTTAGTAGTAAAGGCTCCCGTTTGTGATATATAATTTACTGAAATATAAATAAAAATTATTAAAAAGGAGCCCTCTTTAATCGCTTTTACCTGGATTTGATGATAGTCCTTTTCAGTAAGCCGCAGGTTGATGCGCTTGTTTTTTCTCAAAGTGCCCCGGGCAGCCGCCATAGCCTTCTCTTTTTCCTGTTCAGCATGATAAACAGTTTCCCAGTCCTCATTTTCCAAAGATTCCATTAACTCATTTTCTTCCTCATCAATCGGCTCAAACGATTTCTTGTTAAACCGTTTCATGGCTCCCCTCCTTTAAGGCCATAACGCCTTGTATATTTACGGCTCGGAAAAGCCGTTTTCAAAAAAATTCCATTAGTTGTCTCAACAAATTGAGTTCTGAAAAAACGCTATCAATGGTGGATTCGAAATTTGACCGGCTTTTTTTCAGGTAACTTAACGGTATTAGGTTTTAGGTATTGGGTATAAGGTTAAAAAAATCAAAATCTTAGCCATGTAGGGCGGATAAACATAGCGCATTCGTCAATTCCTGATCGGTTTATCGAGATTTGTACAGTCAATGTAGTGGAAGGCTTTAGCCTTCCATTGGACGCGGCTTGCTGCATCGGCCGCTTCTGCGAATGACGGGCTAAAGCCCGTCTCTACATCGCATCTACCATAAAAGTTACTTTTAAACTCGGTCCCGGGCCTCGGCCCGGGGGGTTACTTCCAAACATGAATATAGATTTGGTATACAATCTCCTGCTATTATTTATACCCCTTTATAGATTTGCCTTCAAGTATCCTTTATCCGGCTTGGCTGGGCCATGGATATGGGGAGAAAAAAGTTCAAATTATTGGCATGGCATAGCTTTCATGCTTAATTTATTTTTAACCGAGTTCTCGAATAATAAGCTAAAATATAGGATATTTAACGCCAACCTAAACATGGAAGCTGGTTATTATGCTGGAACTGCAAAACATTGTCTTTAAGGTTCCCGATGCTGAGTCCGCATCGGAGAGTCCGTCGTTTAAGACGATTATCAATGATGTCAGTTTTACCTTTGAATCCGGCGGATTTTACGCCATTACCGGCCCCAACGGATCGGGCAAAACCACCATTGCCAAGCTCATAATGGGAATAAACGAGCTGACTGACGGGAAAATTATATTCGATGGCAAAGATATCAGCAAATTGCCCATTAATGAAAGGTCTCGGGGAGGAATCGTTTATGGATTTCAGAATCCCGCCCGCTTCAAGGGCACTACATTTCGGGATCTTCTATCCATTGCCGCAGGAACCGATGATGAAGATCAACTCGCCCATATCATCGCACGGGTTGGGATCTGTTCCATGGATTTCCTGGACAAGCCCGTGGACAGCAAACTCTCCGGGGGTGAAATCAAAAAAATCGAACTGGCAACAGTGATTGCACGCAATCCCAAGGTAGCCATTTACGACGAACCCGACACCGGCATCGACCTATGGACCATCGGCCCTATGGTGGATCTGCTCAAACGGGAACAGAAGGAAAACAATACCACCACCATCGTCGTCAGCCACAACAAGGCCTTTCTTGAAGCCGCGGACACCCTTTTGTTGCTTAAAGACGGTAAAATCGGCTATAAGGGCGATCTGGCGGGGGCAAAACCGATGCTGGAGGATTTAAGCGTTTGCACGTTCAGTGACTCATGCGAAGGAGAAGGCAATGCTCGATGCTATCGATAAAAAGGTTTTAAAAGAAGTCGCCGACCTCGAGGGCATTCCCAAGGGGGCCTACAATATCCGAAAAAACGGGCAGCTTGTGGGCCGGGAGGTCTCCGCCAACATAAATATCGAGGCCAATGAAAAGGGCGACGGAATTGTAATTGATATCAAACCGGGCACGGTTAACGAGTCTGTGCATATCCCGGTGATTCTAAGCCAGGCGGGGCTTCATGATGTGGTATACAATACCTTTAATATCGGCGAAGACTCGGACGTCACAATCGTTGCGGGCTGCGGGATTCACTGCGGCAGCTCGGAATCCGAGGGCCATTCCGGCATCCACGAGTTTCAGATTAAATCCGGGGCGCGGGTCAAGTATATTGAAAAGCATGTGGCCATTGGTGAAGGCACCGGCAGACGCATTTTAAACCCCACAACCAAAATTTTTATGGCGGAAAATGCCAGCGCGGAAATGGAACTGACACAGATCGGGGGCGTAGATGAGGCCAAGCGCTACAACGAGGCAAAAATAGGGGCTGGAAGCGTGCTTTTGATCACCGAGCGGGTAATGACGGAAGGCTCTCAGGCCGCGGAATCCAGGAACGAGATTGAGCTTGCCGGAACGAACAGCAAATCGAACATCGTCTCCCGGTCAGTTCTGAAGGGCGATTCCAAACAGGATTTCTACGTCAACCTCACGGCTTTAGCCAAATGCTACGGGCACATTGAATGCGACGCCATTATCATGGACAACGGAAACAACCAGACCATCCCGGCGTTGAGGGCCCTGCACCCGGACGCGGAACTGACCCATGAGGCGTCCATCGGAAAAATCGCGAACGATCAGCTGATGAAACTCATGAGCCTTGGGCTCACCTATGATGAGGCGGTGAATAGAATCATACAGGGATTTTTGAAATAACCCGAGTCGGGCAAACTTGTCCGGGGGCCTGACTTTTACGAAAATACAAAGGGCCGGATGTTTGCACCGGCCCTTTTTTTAATTATAGATAAGTAGAGTTTAGCTTGTAACCCATGAGAAAGTTATAGCAAATTCAAAATCTCCACTCCCAGCCCCGCACATAAATAACTTCCGCCGACCAAGCATATAACGAGAAGCACCATCATAAGAAAG
>JAGYOX010000043.1 GCA_018399235.1 Desulfobacterales bacterium
GGCTATATAATTGGTATCAGAAGAGTTTATCGGAATACGTAAGCAGTTAAAAAAAACTCAGCTGGAAATGGCCCGTCTTCTCGGTGGTTCAGTCAAGGCGGTTCGAAGCTACGAACAGGGATGGCGCCATATTCCCGCTCATGCTGAACGCCAGATGCTTTTTCTGCTTTTTATGAAAAAAGGCGATTGGATTAACGGTAAACCCTGCTGGGAAATCATCGGCTGCCCGGACGCCCTGAAATTGAACTGCCCGGCCTGGGAGTTTAACGCCGGCACCCTGTGCTAGTTTATTAATGGAACTATTTGCAGCGGGACCGTTCAAGACAACTGGGCGGAAAAAATCAATATGTGCAGAATCTGCAGGGCGTTTCCCGCTGTTCTGAAAAACGCCTTAGCCCCATTCCCTTAGCCTTTTTTTCCTACCCCGCGATTAAATTGTCACGAATGTTTATATAATAGCTGTTTGCTTCTCCCGGAAGCTTATGAGCCTATCGCTCAGCCGCTTGGTGAACAGGAAGGGGCTTTAAATCCGCCGCTGCCCGTGGGTATGCCGTGCGGCCTGATGCCGCAGGCGGAAAGCATTTTTTTGACCTTCTCAGATTCGCATTTCGGGCATTTCGGTGGATTTTTATCCGAGGCCCTTACCAATTCTTCAAATTGATGGTTGCATTCTTCACAAACAAACTCATAAATGGGCATAATCCGCTCCTTGCCTGAATAAGAGGTATTTTTAAAGAATAAATTAAATTCTTTTCCTGAAAAGTCAAGGCCAGATACTCTTATCCTTGCCCTTGAATTCGAAGAACCGGCTGTTATATTAATTTTACCCATGAATAATAAATATCACAATAAACCGAATCTTCAAGTCATCACCGGCGGCCTGCATCGAACCGCCTTCTATGGACAGATCCGCATTGTTGCGGCGCCCGAGGGGTCCCCACCGTTTCATGTGGAAGCGATGACCTATGAAGAGGATACGTTTCTCATCATGAGCGCCGACCCGAATGAAGTGCCTGTAGACATCCACCCCATTCGAATGATGGACGAACTCGAGCACTTCAAGCCGAAAAAACCCGGCACTGTGGTTGTAAAAAAGGGAACACCCCTCCGGCTGCTTGCCGTAGTGCATGACGTCAATCAGGAGCCAACATGCAGGGAAGAATGGGTTGAAAAAGCCCTTCATGCCGTTTTTCGCGAGGCTGAACGGCGGGGCGTTCAATCTTTAGGCATGCCTTTACTGGCCACCCGTCACGGCCGGCTACCCCGAAGCCGGTTTGCCCGCTTACTCGGACGGGCACTGGCCGCAACCGAAGTGAAAAGCCTCAAACGAATCTGGATTATGGCGCCTGTACCGGATAATTGTGAGTTTACCGCGGCCTTGAAAGAAAATCTTCAGACAAACAAAGCCTAAAGAATCCGAAAATGCCGACAAACCTGCCCCCCGATTATTTTGAGGCGGAAAAGAGATACCGGGAGGCTAATACGCCGGCGGAAAAAATCGTCTGCCTCGAAGAAATGCTTACCATCATCCCCAAGCACAAGGGGACGGATAAGCTCCGGGCCGATCTGCGCCGCCGGATCTCCAAGCTGAAATCCGCCGCACAGGCCAAAAAAGGGGTAGGAAAACGAGAATCCGTATTTCGTATTGAAAAGGAAGGCGCCGGCCAAGTTGCGATTGCCGGCCCGCCAAATACGGGAAAGTCCTCACTGGTCGCCGCGCTAACCAATGCCTCACCTGAAATTGCGGATTTTCCATGTACCACCTGGCATCCAACCTCCGGAATGATGCCTGTAGACGACATTCAAATTCAGCTGGTGGACACGCCGGCCCTAAATAAAGAATATGTTGACCCTGAGTTCATGGATTTTTTGAGGCGAGTGGACCTTTTATTGTTAACCGTGGACTTAACCGCCGGAACCATTCAGCAGTTAGAAGATGCCGTCACGCTGCTTAAAGAAAACCGTATCATTCCGAAACATGTTGAGCCGCCGGCGGATGATAGACGGGCCTGGTTTCAGATCCCCTTTCTGGTAATTGCCGCTAAAAACGATAATGAAGACACAAATGCCGTCTATGAGATCTTCCGGGAATTAACTCACAATCAATGGGAGATGATCCCGGTATCGATTCATAAGAATAAAAATGTTGACTTATTAAAGCATAAAATCTTCGAAAAACTGGCGATCATCCGCGTATATTCCAAAACACCGGGGAAAAAAGCCGATATGACAGAACCCTTTGTTCTAAAAAACGGCAGCACGGTTGCGGATTTTGCCGAAAAGGTTCACAAGGATTTCGTGACAAAACTAAAATCCGCAAGGCTGTGGGGTTCATCCGCATTCGAGGGTCAGCGGGTCCAGCGAGACCATATACTGAATGACGGGGATGTGGTGGAGCTTCAAGTATAGTCTATTACCGTTGCAGCTTCGGCTTTCTCCACTGCCGGAACCTTTAAAATCATAAAAACTATTTAACATTATTATTAATATTTTTACAAGTGTAACGGTTTTCCCCAAGGCTTGCAACGTTAGTTCAGTCTTGACATCCGGCAGGGGGCATGTTAATGGCTATCCGTTAGTTAACGTCGGGGTGTAGCGCAGCCTGGTAGCGCACTTGCATGGGGTGCAAGGTGTCGGAGGTTCAAATCCTCTCGCCCCGACCAATTTTTTCAAAGGGTTATGGATTTTCCATAGCTCTTTTTTTATGCTATTTTTCCATGGGGGGCCATATAGGGGGCCATATTTTTATTGCTTAATCTCAAAAAAAACCGAGTTGAAATCCCACCCGGTCTTTTCAATTTCAACTCGCAGCATTGATCCCGGCCTACCCTCTTGTTTCAGTTACCGGCACAGCTACCACTCCAGTTTCTTTCCAAAGGGGGCTTGAGTTGCAGGGTCTGCCTATGGAAAACATAAATCAAGCAATCTTTTAATATTACCCTTCATCATTTGCCGGTCCATTATATACTATCTGGCCCGTACATTTTGAGATAATGACAAGGTGACTGCTCATAATCATTCCAGTCCCAGCCTCCCCCCGAGGTAAAACAATGTACCAGCAAGACTCGCTCTGATTTTGTTTCATATAGACGTTCATGTTGTCAGGAATCTTTTCATGAATCTCAAAATCATCGGGGTCAGGCATCAGGGCCTTAGCAGCAATTTTTAGAGCCTTCCTCCGGCTTACGGGGAAAATCCAAAACCAAATTTTCTTCAATAATTTAATCATTTCCCGATCAAAGAAACCCTTCACCAAAAAACATGAATTTTTCAATCAGACTTATGAATGGTGATTCTCAAGTGATCAGGCTTATCACCAACTATCACTTGGTATCACTTTTTTTCTTTTGTGACCTGGCCGTTTCTAATTTTAAGCTCATTTTTATCCGTTTTTCTATATTTTTCAACTCCCTGACAAACTCTTTGTCTTTCATTGCTTCGGGCTTTACGTTCAGTATCGTTCCGTCACTTAACCATACGCAGGGCATCTTTTCTGGCTCCTATTGCTTTAGGATTCAATTAATTTGGCCGTTCAACATCGGTCTTTGACGGCCCTTTAAGAAAGCTCCTTCGATAGAATCAACTTCCGGCTCCCTTACTGTTCCTGATTCTCCGGCTTTTCCTCGCTTTTCGGCCATTGCCTCAGTCCCGAAAAATCTGATTTGAGCTTTTTGGGGTTCTCCATGCCGTGCCTTTGTTGCTTTGGCGTTTAAGAACCATATTATCTTTAATCTTTCCTCTCAGGCAAGAGTAATAATTTTTTGTCCCTGCTTGACATAAGCTGTATAAAAAAGTAAGTATTTCAATTATGGGCATATACTCTTGCCGGTAGCAAGCCAATCGTCAATTCTCCACTGCTCATATAACAGACCACTTATAACGTTGTCGCCGTTATATGTATGTATACCAGAGAACCTGAATCGAAAATCCGAATAATTCATTAAAAAGCGGGAGGCTTAAAATGTTTAGAAAATTAATGATTACTATTTTAATTTTCGGTGCATTTATTATCTTATTCGCACCTCACCCCCACGCTTTCACAATAACGACACGCAGGGCTATGGTAGAAGATGCAATAAAATTTTGTCCAGCTGAACTTAAAACCTATTTGGTCAAAAACATTGCAACGGTTAAAGACGGCATGACCTTTGTTGATAGAAACCCTGAAATTGATTATGGGCCAGAGGGAATTAAAAGTTTTTATTCTCGCCTTATCTCGGATTTAAAATCAAATGAAATTCAATCTGTTAATACGGTTAGGAAGTTTGGGCTAATCTCGTGCTATATTGCCGAAATTATAAATCCATGCAATAAATGGAGGTTTAATAGGGTTCCGCAAGCAACCGAAGACGAAAAAATCATAAAGTATGATGGCCACCAAGAAATTGATGATATAGATACACGGCTTGAGGACTTGGTTGCTGACTATGAAATGTACTATTCATTTAATAAAGTGGACAGGGCCATAATTAAAAGGGCTTATGGGAAGGCTGTTAATGAGATTGTTGATTATTGGGTTAGCGCATGGACGGCAAGTGGCAACAATATAACCCAAATTTGTGCAAGGGGGAAAGAGGTTAGCCACGTTGAGCCTGAGCATCCATGCCCTTACAATCTAAACCCCAATCTATGGGGCACAAATACGGGATATTATCATTCAGCGCCCCCCACACGGTCCTCCGTACAAAAACATAGAAGCAGTGAAGCTATCAGAAGAGCAAATGAGCAAAAAAGTCAAATCAACAAACAAAGGAGCCGCATAAACGAACTTGAATATAAGGTAAGGTGGATGGAATTCGATAGAAAGATGGATCAAATAGGGGAATGACAGGTTCTTTCCTAAATGGTTTGTTCTGGCATAGTTGAAAAAGCCGTCGGTGCCGGACCTCTTTAAAATCATTCCTTCGCCCGGAGTTGATTAAAAGTCTTTTACCGGCGGCTTTTCTCAATCCGTTCATGTTACCCTTTCAACGGTCAAGATCGTTCCATCTGTGGTTTCTGAGGGTATTTCAGCGGTATTGGCTTGCTTTGATTTTTTTCCTGCCAGTTTTTCTGGTTCTGAAAACCCCAGGATCTTGTATGTCCAATTTATAGGGGTATGCTGCGTATAGCTTTTTACAATGTTGATTCAACGGTGGGAATTATTCGACAGGACTTTGGCAAGCATTCTTCAGGCGCCAAGCATCCTGGCGCCTGAAGCCGCCCAGTAAAACCCAAGTCGAAGTCCTATCGTCCTTCAACCACCGGGTGGATAAGGATGGCACCTTACAATCCGAACAATTGTAAATTCTTATTATTCAGGAGGTTATAGATTTTTTTTGCGGCTTATCTCTTAAACTCCTGTATTAGCAGTACAGGCAATGGAGAATGAAGGGGAAAAAAGCAACCGAATAAGCCGAATCAACATCACCGTCGGCGGCGCCGGACAGCCCTGCAGAAACAGAATCCGCACCCTGCGCTATAAAGAAAATGATCCTACGTTCAAGGAAATCACTGGGAGATTCTCTATGACTGCGAAACATTCGGCATCTGCTCTTTGATCCTCTATTTTCCGGACACCCTGGCCAGCGTGGTGGCATATATCTCCTGGATATTTTTAGCAAAATGCTCCACCGAGTAATCCCGGGCAAATTGACGAGCATGGCCAGCCATCTTTTTTCTCAGCCCCTCATCTTCAAGCAGCTGCTGGACCCGATTGCACCATTGCTCTTGTTTCTCTGGGGTTTTAAAGCCATTGAAACCCTCCCTGACCACGTCATCAATTCCGCTGGAGCGCACGGCAACCACCGGCAGCCCGGCCGCCATGGCCTCCAGTATCACCATGCCCTGGGTTTCGGATTTGGACGTAAATAAAAAGGCATCGCCCAGGCAGAACCATGTGGCCATGCCCTCCGGCGGCACCGCCCCGACCAGGATGAAGGTATCTTCCAGTCCCAGGCTTTCAATGCGTTGCTGGAGTCGTTCGCGCTGATGGCCCTCTCCAATCAGCAGAAGCCGGAATTTCAGCGCTGTCCGTTTGCTCAGCCGATGGATGGCATCGATCATGAAATCAATGTTTTTTTCGTTGGACAGGCGTGACACGCTGATAAATATTTGTTCATCGCCAATACCCAGCGACTTTCTCAGCTTTTCGACTTCCTGTTCGCCAACCAGCTGCATACGCTGGTATTCAATACCTGTGGGCTGCACGAAGATCGGTTTGTTCACTCCGATCATCCGCAAATAGTCTTCGGTTGAGTGCGTTGGTACGATGATGCTGTCACACTTGTTGGCAAAACGCTTGACCAGCGCGTGGGATATGAGATTGCGAAACAGCATGCTGGGCAAAGGCACAAAATGCGCATATTCTTCCAGGCGGGTGTGATAGGTGTACACGGCCGGCCTCTTTAAACGGCGGGAGATGAACAATCCCAGGGAGCCCAGCCAGAACGGATGGTGCAGATGGATAATGTCGGGTTCGAATGCCTTTACGCTTTTTAAAATGCGGGGGAGAAAAATGTTTGTGATGCGGAACTCCCGCTTTTTCCCCATGCTTAGCAGCGAAGGAACTCTTAGGACGTTTTCCTCCTTCTCTACCGTGTCAGAATAGTTGGGTGCAACGATAAGGACCTCATCCCCGATATTGCAGAGTCCATTCCGCAGTCGTTCAATGGAGATCGGCACCCCGCCAATAAACGGCAGATAGTTGTTGGTAAACATCGCCACCCGTAAAGGCTTGTCAAGCCAGGGCGAGGGATCGAGGTCATAATCCGGGTAGTAGTCCCTGCCGACAAAAACTGCGTTGTAGAGCTTGATGGCCGCCAGCAGGAGTGCGCTTACGATCAGGATAAAGTTTATATAACTTACGTAAAATAGAGAGTAAATAAAGAACCACAGGCTCTCAAGCTGTTTGAGTACCGGGTGCCGGCCCAATTCAAGACGGTGCAGCGATTGGCTGACTTCTCCGTTTGCACTGACGTCTACCCTTACAAAGTGGTAAAAGCTGGTTTCGTTGTTCAGGACCAGGCCCCCGGCGCCGCCGGTAATAATAAACCTGGTTCCCTTACGCATTTGCTTCGAGTACAATGGAAGATTATTTGAAAAGACCATGTCGATGCCGTATTTTTCCACGGCTGCAAGCAGGGCATCCCTAAATTCCTGGGGATAAAGGTGTTCTTTTGGATCATCAAACGGTATCTCCTGATCCGGACGCAGGGGTGAATGTCCGATGAAAAGGAAACGGTGGGTTGAATTGTCCTGGTTCAGCAGGTCATTTAGCCAGCGGAGCTGCCATTGCCAGGAGGTTTTGCCTGTACTGTCAAGGAAAATCAGCCGGGTGCTGCCCGCCCTGATGCTGAAAAAATGGGGACCGAAGTAATCATAAAAACGGAGGCTGCCAAAGCCCTCGTTTTCATTTTCACCAAAGGTGAGCAGGTACGGGATACCAAGATGATTCAAAGTCCCCTGCAGTGCCCGGTATTTATCTTCACCGCCCCCGCTTACGGCATTTCCGGCCGAGACCACAAAATCGAGATCAGCCTCATTGAGCACGGGTATAATCCGCTGCTCGAACATACTTACAGAATTGCTGATGTTGCCGACAACCGCAAAGCTGTAACTTTCTTTGTCTGTAAGCTTTTTGCTGATCCGGCTGACCTGCTCATCGTGCAGCGCTTCAATCTCGGGGGCGAACAGGTTCAGATAGATTTTGTAACCAATTAACAGGGCAACGATGCACAGGTTGGCGTAAAACAGCAGCTTCAGAAAATTTCTGCGGTTCATGCAGAGCCCTCGGATTTCCTGCAAATCTTCGTCGCAAACGGGTCAGGCCTGCGAGCATGGGCGGATAAAAGCATTGTTGGTCTTCCGGGTGGGTTAAAAATTATTTTAACCTAAATTGAGCGTTCCAAATTTTAAAAAGGTAAATTCTTATATTCTTTTTAAGGGGTTGAAGCGTTTTTTACTTTAAAATTTGGAACCCTCCGGGATTTCCAATTTCACCGCATCTACTGCGTCAAATGATGTCTCGCATAGGCGCCTATAGCTCGACATCATTTTCCTTGTATCTGCGGCAAACTTGAAAATCGCTCAATTTAGGTTTAAAGCTCGCGTTTCTTTACTTGAGATTGACTTGGCAAGAGGTGCTCAAGCAAAGGGTAATCCCGGCCCGAAATCGTTTCTCAACCCAGTTTTTGTTGCCTGCTGAACAATTCCACTCCCTGAATCCAACCGCACGCGGGGCACGAGGTAATTACGATTGGGCATACCGCGTCGTCAACCACCTCTTGGTGCAAGTATTCAGATGAATTTCCACAATCCGGGCAAACTGGATATTCGACCGGTTTACTTACCACTACACCTCCATTTTTCCAACTCTCCATCACTTTCTCCAATAAGTGTTTCTTTGATGGTGATAAATCTGGCAGTTTTTCAATCAATAGTCAGGCTCTTTCTGTAGTATTGGTTTTTATGTGGCGGATGGGATAATTTCCCGGAGATCTTATAACCGGCAAAAATCCGGGATCTCTTTTTCAAAAAAGGCTCTCAATTTTTTGATGATATTTTTTTCCAACTGCCGCACCCGCTCCCGGGAAATCTGGTAGATTTCTCCTAATTCCTGGAGGGTCAGGTGAGTGTCCGCGAAAATCCGGTTTTCAAAAATATCGAGTTCCCGTTCAGACAACTGCTTTTTAAAATCACTCGCCTTTTCGCGCACCAGACTCTTGACCTCTCTTCGGGCCACCTGGTTTTCAATGGATTCCGAGTGAGAGCTGAGAAAATCGCCCTGCTCCGTATCCGAATCGTCCTCGAGCGGCTCGTCCAGAGAAAGATCCCATCCGGCCAGGCGCTGGTCCATATCGCGCACTTCCTGTTCGGAAACACCCAGGCGGCTGGAAAGAAGCTTGGTTTCGGGCATGAATCCCTCCTCCACAAGCTTCTGTTTTTCCTTCTTGAGATTGTAAAACAGCTTGCGCTGGCCCTGGGTCGTGCCGATTCTGACCAGACGCCAGTTGTCCATGATAAATTTCAGGATGTAAGCTTTGATCCAGAACGCGGCATAATAAGAGAACTTGACATTGTGTGTCGGATCATATTTCTGGGCTGCCCGGAGCAGTCCGATGTTGCCTTCCTGAATGAGGTCATTCATATTAAATTTGCAGAAACACTTGAATTTCATGGCAATTTTAACAACGAGACGGAGATTGCAGACCACCAGCCGGTAGGCCGCAGCCTGGTCGTTATCCTTCTGGACACGCCGTGCCAGCTCTTTTTCGTCTTCCCGGCCAAGAAACGGGTTTTTTCTGATTTCAGAAAGATATCGCTGAAGCGGATTATTCGGAACCAGAGTCTCCTCTCCCGTGGGGACGGTCACGGCTTCCTTTAATTTCCGGGTTGTATCACTTTGTTCGGCTTCCCGGACCCTTATGACCACCTCATCCTTGAGTGCGATATCGTATCGAGCTTCATCCCTTTGATCATCGGTCATTGTTTTATCGACTCCACTCTTGTTATCTTACATTTCGTACTTTTGAAGATAAAAGTTGTTTGGCTTTGGCTAACGCTTCCGACGTTGTAGGGTTACGGATTGTATAATTTTTAGAATGCATGCTTCATGCCAACGACGTCGGGAAAAAAGATATTTGCATATAACTTCTTGATATAAATATTTTTAGCATATCCGCCTAAACAAGGGGAACGCATGATGGAAGTATCAAAATGACACATGAAAATTTTTGACAGTGGCGTTCTTTTAATTGCAATGGCGAACAGCCTCTTTGACCTTGGGAATTGAGGGCGGGGCAACACTCAGGGTTGTGATGCCGCAATTCAGTATTTTGGAGATGGCTTCCGGGCGACTGGCCAACTCTCCACAAATCGACAGCGGAATCTGCGGCGCATCATCCCGAACGATTCTAAGCAGCCGGAAGATGACATCATGGGCGTCATCAAAATAGGCGTCAACCGCTATGTTCTCCCTGTCGGCGGCAAAGGTATACTGGGTGAGATCATTCGTGCCAAAACTCAGGAAGTCCGCATGCACAGTAATTGCAGGGGCAGACAGGGCTGCTGCGGGTGTCTCGATCATGGCGCCCAGCTTTGGCATTGCCCTTGTCTTTGTCCGTGACGCCGCATCACTCATATGTTCCTTCACGCTTTGAATATCAGAGGGCAGTGTAACCATCGGCACCAGCACATGGAGATCAAAATCCGAGGTGAGTTGCAGCAGTACGTCCAGCTGAGTTTGCAGGAGTTCCGGGTATTCGTGAAGAAAACGGATGCCGCGCCGGCCAAGGGAAGGGTTGCTCTCCCGCTGCTTTTTCTTAAACGGAAACGGCTTGTCAGCCCCGATATCAAGGAGCCTGACATATACCGGCAATCCCTTGGCAGGGGCAAGCGTTTTCCAGATCTCTTTCAGCAGGCAGGCATAATCCGCCGGCTCTTGACGCCCCAGGTATATGTTCTCAACCCGGTACAGCCCAATGCCGTCGGCGCCGTTTTTTATTGCCTCGCATACATCCTCCCGCTGTCCCACATTGGCAAACACGGATATAACCTTTCCGGACTTGGTTGTCGCAGGTTCATGAGAATGCGCCCGCGCTTTTAATCTGACTTGATCTTTGCGTTGGCATTTTTCCTGAAAATTCTTTTTTTCGTTTTGATCCGGGTTGATGATGACATTGCCGGCATCCGCATCCACCAGAGCAGGTTTTCCGGAAGGCACTGCGTCTACAATGCCTTTAATTCCGGCGACACAGGGAAGGCCCATTTCGCGGGCGAATAGAGCTGCGTGTGAAGCCTTGCCGCCGGTTTCAAGGACTACGGCCGATGCTTTGCGGCCGGTGAGAAATATCGTATCAGAGGGCATCAAGCGGCTTGTTACCAGCACGGCGCCAGGAGACAGGCGCGCCTCCAGTTCATGCGCACGAACACCAGCCAGCGACAATACAAGCCGCTGTGTCAGGTCGTGAATGTCGTCTGCCTTCTCTCTCGCGATTTCTGCTTCCATTGAGCTGAAACGGCGTTCCCAAAGACGGAATATCATATTGATGGCGCTACCGGCACTAACCTGTTCTTCCCTGATTTTTTTCTTCACCTCCGCCTTCAGGCTGGTGTCGTTCACCATCGCAATATGGGCGTGGAAAACAGCCGAAAGATTCGCGTCAATTTCTTCTCTTACTCGATTGGCAAGATCCTTTAGATCACGCGATACCTCTGCAACAGCCAATTCGAAGCGTTTCAACTCCGCTTCGATATTAGATGCTTCGATATCGTAGAATTCATCGAAACGCCGCAAATCCTTTCGATAAGTAAAAGTCCAGCCCTGGCCCAGGCCGGGGGAAATTGGTTTTCCGGAAAAAGTTCTGCTTGTGTTTTCATCTCGCATTTATGAAGCCTTCCCATGCAGTCAGCGGCGGAAGAAGTCAGAGGCAGCTTTGGCTGTTGCCTCTGACTCCTTCCGCAATGATTGAGGTCCAAATATAAAACCATTTAACCCTGTTCCGGAAAAGGAAAAAACGATTCAATAAATTCGGGAAAGCAGATCTTCATCTTTTTTTACATGATAAGCAATGCCACGGTAGGTTTCTTCATCAATACCCGCATCTTCAATGACTTCAGCCATCTTCCCCACAGCCTCCTTTCTTAATTCCTTGTATGCCTCATTTTCCGCGCCACGAATTTTTTCAGCATATTTCGCCCGGATTTCCTGAACTTCTTTTGCCGCCTCAACAAATGCCTTAATATCTGCCTTTTTTATGTCTTCGACGGTCAGTTCCGTATCCTTATCTACTTCATTTTCGTAAACATCATCATAATTATTACCAGCAAGGGCCGAGCCGGGGCCGCCGATAAGGATGGCAATCGTAAAAAGAAGCATAATCGATAGGGGTTTACAGCCTTTCATCATACACCTCCTGTCTTTGATTATAAAAATTTCAAAGTTCAATAATCCATTTTTTTACGAAAATCTCTCTGAATACTCTTGGATGCATCAATCGTGCCATCGACACAAAGCGGATTTGATAAAACAAGGCATATCCATCTCTTTCGGGCTCGGAAAAGTGGATACTTAAACACCTTCGGCAGGTAATCCGGGCTGGTTTATTCGTCACATGTGTCAAAACGACACACCATCATATAATACACCTGACCTCATTTTCCAGGCGTTGTTAACATTCCTGTCGACATGCCAAAAAAACATATGCGATTAATATACACTGCACCATACGGCTATCAATCTTCAGTTATGCGTTAAGCCTTGCCGTTACGTACAGTCAAACAGAAAAGACAGTAATCCGGGACTCTGAGTCTCTGCAGGTCACCACCATATATGGTATGCGCCATTTTTATAGGATAGCTGTCGGTCCCTTTTTATTATCCTTAGCCTCGGCG
Source organism: Desulfobacterales bacterium (assembly GCA_018399235.1). GTDB lineage: Bacteria > Desulfobacterota > Desulfobacteria > Desulfobacterales > Desulfosalsimonadaceae > M55B175. The sequence continues at coordinate 12,373 of JAGYOX010000043.1, forward strand.
GGGTAACTGTTGAGCAACAATTGGCAAGAAGTGCTCGGCGAGCCTGCATTCTAACTCACTTTTGTAAACACACCGATTTATTATGTCTTTAAACCCACATCCTGATCATTGCCATTAATGACGATTGACCATTCAAGCAAAAGTTATATTGACAAAACCGCATGCCAAGTATAAGTTAAATTGTAATTTACCACCATGTTGGGGTAATATACTTACCCAATTATCTCTTTTCCTCTTACTTTCTATTTTACCAAGCTGTATCTATCCGGGTTTTGTTTTTGTTCAAATATCTTTTAGGGAATAGTCTTCATTTTAGTCTGCAGTGATTCTTGCTTTAAGAAGTGGATGAAAATGAAATGCTCTAAATGCTACCAAGATAATTAAAGGGAAGAAGGGGCAATATTATGACGGAGATTCTTGAAACAGACGTTTTAGTTGTCGGGGGAGGCGGGGCTGGCTTCAGATCCGCCATCGGTGCCAGCACCAAAAACGTGTCAGTGACACTGCTGAGCAAGGGGCCGCTGGGGAGGTGCGGCGCAACACCCATGGCTGGGGCTGACTTCACCCTGGACGGTAAAAGCATGAGTGAGATTGAAGGCCTTGCGGGAGATGTAAATGACAGCAAAGAAAAAGTTTTAAATGATATCGTCACTCAGGGCTGGTACTTGAACAACCAGAAGCTTGTTGAGCAGTATGTCCAAAGAGCGCCGCAATGTCTGCAGGAATTAATTGAATGGGGAATCACGATAAAGGTTTCAGACGAGCGCATGGTCTTCACCTCCGGGACCGGCATAATGGATGCCCTGCTAAAAAAGGCTAGAGCGTCCGGGGTAAATTTCTTAGAAGACATCATGGCAATCGAACTGATTACCCATAATGGCAAGATTGCCGGCGTACAGGCGCTGGAAATAAGATCCGGAAGGTTCATCTACTTTAAAACAAAAGCAGTAGTGCTGGCGACCGGGGGATGGCACAAAGGTTTTTCGCCTAATACCGGAATGAGAGATCTTTCAGGAGAAGGTATAGCTATGGCGCAACGGGCTGGTGCGTCTCTCGGCAATATGGAATTTATTACCTTCTGCTGCAATGTTTTTTACGCCCCTCTCATGTGGCGGGGCAGCATTGCGCCATATATCTTGAGTCTTATTTGCGGCGGGAGACTCACCAACAGCGACGGCAAAGATATTTTATCGGAACATGATTCTTTTCTTGTTGAAAAAGGGACCTTAACCGAATGGAATAAAAGTTTTATCTCCTATATTACGGCCAAAGAAACGCGCGCTGGCAAAGGGCTTGAAAATGGCGGCATACATTACAGCCGTGGAGATGTGCCTTGGGAGAACATAGATTTGGTGGCTTCCATTATTTTTCCGAAATGGAAATACAAAGCCCTTGATCTTTCATCCTGGCAACAGATGCTCGAGAAAAACGAACCGGTGGAAGTCGGACCGGCTGTGGAATATTTCGATGGTGGCATTGTCGTCAATGATCGCTTTGAAACAAATATTGAGGGATTGTATGCCGCCGGCGAATGTACCCTTGGCGCTTTCGGCGCCAATCGGGTGTTTGCCGCCATTACCGAGATGCTGGTTCAAGGTGCGGACGCCGGCGCCCATGCCGGAGGTTATGCCGCAGGGGCAGAATTCGTACGACCCAGTGAAGAGCAAATCAAATCCCTCCGGGAAGAAGCGGAGCAACCCCTGTTCAGAAGGGAGGGCGAAAGCCCTCCAAAATTAAGGAAGCAGGTTCAAGAGGAGGCCCACCGGAATTTAGGTCCAATTCGCACCCACGATGAGCTGAATTCATTTTTATCTTTTCTTGATGGGGTTAAGATGAATCATATGCCACTTCTTACGACCGTTTCTAAAAACCGGATCTATAATAAGGAGTGGATAGAGGCCCTGGAGCTTAAAAACATGATTCAATTGTTGGAATCGGCAGCGCAAAGTGCCCTTGCACGCACGGAAAGTAGAGGCGTTCATTTCCGTGAAGATTATCCGAATGTGGATAATGATCATTGGATGCAGGAAAGTATTGTGCGGCTGGATAACGGAACCTTGCAGGTTAACAAACGCCCCGTAACCGTTTCCAGCATGACGCCTCCAAAAGGCAAAACGCCTTATCTTGATTTCATGAAACAGATGATGGCGGCCCATTCGGACACCGGTGGAAAGCATTAAGTCAAAGGCATCAAGAAATCTAAAAAATGAGGGGACTCCAATGGCAGATGAAAAAATAAATGTAAATGTTTTTCGATTCGATCCTTCAGTTGATCAGGAGCATACTTTAAAAAATTATACGGTGCCATGGGAAAAGGGAATGAGTGTAATGAATGTGCTGGACTACATTTACCAGAACCTTGACTCAAGTATTGCATATTATGATCATGCTGGCTGCTCTCTGGGGGTTTGCGGCCGATGTACCGGAAGGATAAACGGTAAGCCGGGGCTTTTCTGTCAGACAGAAGTCAAGGGGGATTTGACACTCGAGCCCCTTTCTACGGATCAGGTTTTAAAGGATCTGGTCAGCCAGAAGGCGCTAAAACCTATAAGAGAAGAAGAAACATCCGGGCAAAATAATATCATGGCACAAGACATAAACAGTGTGAACATTCTGGTTAGGCGGGAAATTGAGGCCCTCATCGCCGCACCAATTATCAAAGCATTTATGGAAGAATTCGGAAATGAGAAGTGCTTACCGATAATAAAAGAGGTAATTGCCGGACTTGGCCGTGAGAGCGGGAAACTGCTGGCGGCATTCGTCGGAGGGAATCAATTGACCGATCTTGCGAAAGGATTACCCCTTTTTACCCAGGGCGGAGCACTTGAGTTTGAAGTTGTTGAGATCACTCCCGAAAGAATTGCAGTAAATATCACCAGGTGTAAATATGCGGAAATGTACCGAGAGCATGGGTTGTCCGAATTCGGATCCTTGCTTTCCTGTGGGCGGGATTATGCGCTGATTGAAGGTTTTAATCCAGATCTTCGGCTTGAGCGGAACCAGACGATCATGGAAGGAGCGGATTACTGTGATTTTTGCTTTAGCAGTAAAAAATAAGATAGATTGATAAATAAACCAACCGCCTATCTGAACAAGCAAAAATTTAAGCAGCAAAGTATATTCAAAAAGAAAAAACAGCAATCCGGGAGTCTGGCTCTCCTTAGGTCACCGCTATATCTTGTGTTTTCCCTTTTGACCGCATAGCTGCCGGAGCCTTTTACTGTGTTGATTTTGTATTCGACAGTTGCTGATGAAGAAAATTAAAACACCCAAATTGTTTCCCACCATGTTTTCAAAAATAGCAGCAAGCCTTTCAGCTTAAATTTTCCTCAGGCCAGTAAATTCATAAAATGTATACATAGTAGTCTAATTTTGATTATAAACATCTTCACTAAATTCTCCTTGTTGACTGATTGAAAAAGATATAATTATAATTTAATCAATAAGTTATAAATTTTAGGCTCCTTTTGGCATGGTTATTGGATTAACAGTAATCAAACAACAAAAAAACAAAACAAAAAGGAGACAAAAAAATGGAAACTTTACTGACAGTCGCACACATCGCCGCTCACGTAGCTCTCTGGATCATTCCATGAGAACAAAACCAACAATCACTCAAACTAAGGAGTCAATAAAATGGAAGCAATAATCATCTGGGCCACATACATGATGGAATCCATGGCGGCATCCAGTTTCCTCCCCTTCTTTTAAAATAGGGATACTGTCTAAAAAATTTGGCATTAAGGGACTATGACCATGTTAAACACCATCAAATATATCTTTCAAAAAACCGGAAAAAGGAACAAACCACAAAAAGCATCACTGGGCAACATTCTATAGGGCCTTCGAGTGAAATAAGAGACGCTACGTTTAGTCAAACAGAAAAGGCAGCAATTTTAGAATTTCGTCTAGTGGTGCTCGCCCTCACATATGGCATGTACGATTCATAGAGGATAGCTGACGGGGCCTTTTTATTATACTCATTTTCAATAATAGTGGTTGAAACTTCAATTAAAAGCTTTCCTGTTTTTGAACTTTCGCCAGAATATTGAGAATTGAAAGTCGTCTTATTTTTAAAAGTTGTGTCTACCATTTTTTTTGGGAACCCATTTCATATTCAAGCTACTAAAATATAATAGTTTTTTTAACAAACATCAAAAATTGGGAAACTTGACAAAAATCCGATTTGGGTATAATAAAAATATTATACTATTCTTGCTATTATCTTCAGGCTCTGTTCCCCCTTTTTCCGCAGAATTATACACTGGCCCAGCTTTCATCATCTCCAATATCCATCTGTAATCTTAGAGATGCTCTTATGTTTTAAAATAAAAGTAATTTTAAATGAAGTCTAATGCAGCTTCAAACAAGCCCGTCTTTCCTCTTGTGAGAGATGCGGCAATGAAAGGAACAAATTTCACCTCAAAATAAGGAGGGACCAAAATGAGTTTACCCGACCGCAACAATCCTTATTCTTTTGAAGACTTCCTCACCCTGCTTCATAACTTCGACTTCTATGCCAACGATCCATTTTTACAGAAAACTCTCAAACACTTCACAGGTGAGGAGTTTTATGAACTGGACCGCAGGCTAAGGGCTTTTTCGCCCAAGGTCTCCTATCGCTGGCGGCCGTTGGCAGACAGAGGTGGCCAGCCGCACAAACTTCCCTATGTCCAGCATTACGACGCCTATAACCGACGAATTGACCGGATTGAGCGTTCAGCGGAAACCCAGCAACTGGACAATGAAATTCGCCAAGAAGCGTTGTTTTCCTCAAAGGTTACCCCTTGGGAGAACATGGCTAAACGGTATCTGCTGTCCCAGCTAGGAGAATTTGGCGTTATGTGCCCCTTAGGTTGCACAGAGGGACTGATAGCATTAATCCGCCAGTTTCCGGAAAATCAGACCCCTGAGATCAAAAACATATTGGAACACTGTACAGAGGGATTGAACGGCGATTTCGGATTAGGGGCGCAATTTATTACAGAGATTCAGGGTGGCTCGGACATTCCATCAAATCTTCTAGAAGCTAAACCTGAAAAAGACTGCTACAGGGTCTATGGCACAAAATTTTTTACTTCAGCCATACACGCAGATTATGCTGTGATCTCAGCAAAGGTAAGCGGAAACGAAAAGGTCGGCGCCTTTATCGTTCCCTCCTGGCTGCCGGGGGACAAAGAAAGGGAAATCCGCAACAATTTTCGAATCAACAGGATTAAATGGAAGATGGGCACAGCTGAAGTGCCTACAGGGGAAGTAGAGTATGACGGAGCTCTGGCTTATCCGTTGGGGCCCAGGGATCGGGGCGTTGCCCATATCGTGGGCATTGTCCTCACCATGTCACGCATCGCGATAGGGTTCTCAAGCGCGGCGATGATGACCCGGGCCGCCCGTGAAGCCCAGCTTTATTCCGAATTCCGCGACGTGTTCGGAACAAAGATTGCCGAATGGGCGCTGGCCAACCAGCAGGTGCGGGATCTGGTGCACGAATCTCAGAGATGCCTGGGGGGTTTTTGTAAAATATATTCACTGTTTCAAGAGCTGGGCGGTCGTCTTCAGCCCGGTCTGATTTCGGATGAGCAGCCGGAAATCCAGCGAAAGAGGTTTCTTCTGCGGGAGCTGATTATTATCCAAAAACTAGTTACTGCTTTCGACACCGTGGACGTGCTCCGCAAAGGAATCAGTATTTTCGGTGGTCATGGCGTGATTGAGGATTTCTGTGCGCTTCCCCGCCTTTATCGAGATGCTGCAGTTAACGAGCTCTGGGAAGGGCCCCGCAACGTTCTGCTTATGCAGGTATTTCGAGATATTGGGCGAGCCGCCGAGTTCTATCCGCCCGATTTATTCTTGCGCGATCTGCTTTCCGGTGCACCTGAAGCCAAAATTCAAGAAATGGTAAATCGGACTGAGTATTTCTTAGCAGAACCCCCATTTCAAAAACTGGATGAGGATTCTCGCCGTCGGGCTATTGCATGGGAATCGTTCATTGTCGACATATTCAGGGTCTACCAGGACACGGCTTTGAAGGAAGTTGGACCTGAACCGATCGTGGAAACCCAAAAAATGAGTCTTCCCGAAATTTGGGGAGACATGGACTTGGAAAGGGAAAATTAAGTTAGCAGTTAATAAGGAAATTTATCCCACTAAGGATAGCCATACATCTTGTATGTCCGCTTTTTAAAGGATAGCTGATAGCTTTTTATTATACTTATCCGTAGCTGGAAATCTTTATTATACTTATCCGTAGCTGGAAATCTGGAGGGAGGATAGTGGCATGCTATGTACTCAATCTTTTTTAAACTCAGTAACGAGTATTGTTCATTTTCCGGTAAGCGCAATTGCTATCCCCTTGAAATCATTTATTTCAGTCAACCAGCCACAGATCCCTCGCATTTTCCTCGGCCACTTCCCCCCACTGCGTGCCCTTACCCAAGACGGCAGCTTGCTTAAAGCTTTTGTAAGCCTTGTCATATTCATGAATGCTTCGATAGGCATTTCCCATGTCCAGATGGAGCCGAGTTTCCTTTGGCATTTTTTTCACAGCTTTTTCCAGAGTTTTTACTGCCTCATCGTATCTTTCCGTTTTCATAAATGCCAATCCCAGGCCATGGAGAGCTTTTGGAAATTCGGGCATGAGCTCAAGGGCTTCTTTGTAGGAGCTGATGGACTTATTATAATCGCCATTTTGATAATAGACGAACCCTATATTGGTCAGCGGGAAGTGCGGCGTTTCATAAAGCAGGTCGTTTTTTACCGCCACAAAGCATTCAATGGCGTCATTCCAGTTTTCATTTTCCATGTATGCAGCGCCCAGATTATTCCTGGCAGGCGAAAAATCGGGCTTTAATTCAAGGGCATACTGAAAATGAGAAATGGCTTTTTCATATTCTTTCTTTGCCATGAAGGCCAGTCCCAGGTTGATCTGAAGGTAGGGGTCCTGCTCATAGATAAGCTCTGCCCTCAGAAATTCACGAAGCGCCATTGTATAGGACTTCTGCATCATGTATGCTTCTCCCATTTCCTGATAGGCTCGGGCTCGCTTCTTATTTACGGCAAGGTCCCTGCCGGCGCATGCAATCAGCGAAAATGCTATTATAAGACAAGTCATTATCTGCCATTTCCTTACTGCCATGACCTCATTCCTCTTTCTATGATTAAAACGGAGTTGCCAAAAAATCTGCATCAAGCAAAAGCTAAGCTTAAATATGGTATAATTATTCCTTGCTTTCAAGATTTTCTGGTCCAAGGCCTACGAAAAACAACCTAAAGGTATTTTGATTTATTTGATTACAACAACAACAGGTTCAAGCCGAAAAATTTTGAGATTAAAAAGGCAGGGCCTTTACAGCGTGAACTTTCAAAATTATTTGACATCTCATACAAATCATTGCTATTTTTACGCCGTTCAAAGTCATGGACTTCAGATGTTTGCTGCATAATAGTGGACGATGAAGTGCTCACACAAACCCTTAGTTTAGGAGTGCCAAATGGATGAGGAAGGCAGTAGACCTCATTTATTGAAGCCTACAATTATTATTGAAAAGTCTGATTTCTATCCGTCTTTGATGACAAGCGGAATCTTGCCCGCCAAGCATTTTCGAATGCTCTGATTGCCTAAATGGCCGAGGTCTCGGGTCCGCCTGTCATAAGGACGGACCAATTACAGGGAGGCAGGGCCATGAACCAACCCTTAAAGTTTCCAATAGACCAATTTGCGCCCGAGCAGGGCGATGCCCTCGAAAACTTTGATGCCAATGTGCTTCGTCAGTTGTTCGAAGATGAGCATCCGGCAGATCTTGCCGCACAATTTTCCGAATTCGATCCGCCGCAGATAGCTGAAATTTTTTCCCGCCTGTCGCCTGAGTGCTGCGCTGATGTCCTCAGATATCTGGATTACGAAAACAGGCGGGAAATTACCGGAAAACTCGACAATGAAATGCTCAGCCGGGTAATTTCCGAAATGACTTCGGATGACCGTGTGGATCTGCTTCATTCGATTCCGGATGAACGCAGCGAAACGCTTCTGCATCTTCTGGCAAAGAAGGAGCGGGAAGATATCCGAAGGTTAAGCTCCTATCAGGAAGGCACTGCCGGCGCTATTATGACCAGCGAATACGCCACGTTATCCCCTGATTTGACGGCCCGCCAAGCCATTGATCGTCTCAGACTGGAAGCGCCGGACAAGGAAACCATCTATTACGCCTATGTCATTGACGGAAAGCGCAGGCTTCTCGGCTTGGTTTCTCTGCGAGAGTTGATATTGGCCCACCCTGCCGCCCGGATTAAAGATATTATGAGAAAAGACCTGGTCTGCGTCCATGCCCATGATGATCAGGAGGAAGTTGCCCGTCAGATGACGAAATACGATCTTCTGGCCATTCCGGTGATCAACGGCGGAGACGCACTGGTGGGAATTGTGACTTTTGACGACGTGCAGGATGTCATCGAGCAGGAAGCCACCGAGGACTTTCACCGACTGGGCTCCATCAGCCAGGGAAGCGGCACGGATACCCTGGTGGGCATTGGATTAAGAGATGCGGGCCCCTGGCTGTTGATACGGAAACGGCTGCCGTGGCTGCTTGCTTTAGTGTTCATGAATATTTTCTCCGGGGCCGGGATTGCCTATTACGAAGACACCATACAGGCAACAGTAGCGCTGGTATTCTTTCTGCCTTTGCTGATCGGTAGCAGCGGAAACGCCGGCGCCCAATCCGCCACGCTGATGGTGCGTGCCCTGGCACTTGGTGAGGTGATCGGCAAGGACTGGCTCCGAATGATGGGCAAGGAAATCGGAATTGCCCTTTGCATCGGCGCATGCATGGCAATTGCCGTCTCTTTTATTGGCGTCTTCCGGGGCGGGCCGGATGTAGCAGTGATCGTATCTGTTGCCATGGTCGCTGTGGTACTCTTCGGCAGCCTGCTTGGCCTGTCTTTGCCATTCCTGCTGATAAGGCTTAAAATGGACCCGGCAACAGCAAGCGCCCCTCTGGTGACTTCCATGGCGGATATCGGCGGGGTTGTCATTTATTTCGGCATTGCCACATGGTACCTGGGCTTGCAGGCAGCTATTTAAGATTTGGTGCCTGGAATTTGTGATTTCAGCCACAAAATGTGCCAGGGCAGCGCCATCATGCTCTGACCTGGCCATGGGCACCAGGTTTTTCAAGGCTAAACAGAAGTCCAAGGCACTTATGTCTAAGACTTTGTGCCAATATTAATTGACACGGTTGACACCGTTTTGATATTACGGCCAACATGAAAAACAGTTATGGGTTTATACTCAGATTTTTACTCTATACTCTACTGGTGGTTTGCTTCGGCGCTATCTTAAATTATATCGCAGGGTTTGAAAATACACGGGCGTTTAAAGAGGGTGTTGTCGAGTGGATTCAGGCTTTCCTGCTTGGGATATCCGCTGTAATATGCCTCTGGATTGCCGGGAAGCATTCCCCTTCCGCAACAATCTCTCCCATTATTGCCGCTGTCATCATTATTATTGCAATACTGCGGGAATGTGATCGCCTGTTGAATTATTATATGCCTGTGACGGGCTGGAAATTCCCGGTCGTTTGCCTGTCTGCGCTTGTATTTTTTTTAGCCTTTTATAAGAGAAGAGAGTTGTTTTCCGAACTCCGCATACTAATTTTTACACCGTTTTTCTCGCTCATGTGGGCTGGCCTTGTGGTCATGGTGTATGGCCAGTTAATTGGGCATGGCGAATTTCTTGAACCGCTTTTACAGGCAGATTATGTAAGGGACCATAAGCGCATCATGGAGGAGTGTTTCGAGATGCTGGGCTATGTATTTATTTTTTTTGGCGCCATTGAGTTCTGGTGGGAAGCTAAAACGATGAAACCGTTTGAGAATGAACGGATTGAATAAGGCAACTCGGAGCAGAAAGCGGCCCAACATTAAGGAATGGCTCCAAAAACATCTGATAAAACCCGAGCGGTTCAAGGGGGAGCGCATCCACCAGATTCTGGGGGACAGGCTTTTTGACAAGGATATCTGGCACATCAGCCGACGCTCTATTTCCGGCGGGCTGGCCGTGGGTTTGTTTATTGCATTTACGCCAACGATTCCGGCGCAGATGCTGCTCAGCGCCGTCTGTGCCATTTGGTTGCGGGTGAATCTGCCGATTGCAATCGCCGTCTGCTGGGTGACCAATCCGTTCACGGTTGTTTGGATTTATTTCATGGAGTACCGACTGGGGCGGGCGGTACTGGGGAATCTGCCAGGTGTTTTTGCCATAAGCGATCTTGAAAACATCGGTGCCATCCGAAGGCTTTTCTCACACGCCACTTATGTTTGGACCGGTGGTTTAATAGTTGGGGCAGTGGCCGCGTTGATCGGTTATATCGTCATGCAATTAGCATGGCAGCTTTTGTCCCGGTCATAGTTTTGTGCATTTGCGCATGTATGATTCTACTCCATCCGGAATCGGCTTTCCGCACCAGCAGCAATACCGTCCCTGTTAATCTTCTTCAAACTTTACACTACGGCTATGAACCTTCAGCTATGCGAACATTTCATGCGCTCAACAAACTCAAACAGAAAAAACAGTAATCTGGGACTCTGGTCCAATGGAGGCTACCCACCACATGTTGTGCTTCTTATTATACCCGCATAACTGCCGGCCCCTTTTTACTGTGCAGTTGCCAGGGTTAAATGCCAGACAGGACTATGGCAAACTATCTTCACCTGACAAAATTCTGATGTTAATGCGGTAAGCAAACATAAATAGAATATGAATAAAGGGGAGTTGGATTATATCACTGATGCGCCACAGGGCGAAGTTCATAGATGCGACCATATTTTGCTGCCGAGTTCAAATCGCCTTGGCGCAGTGCATCTCGGACGTCATCCAGTCTGTAAGCATCATCGATGCTAAGATATGGAGACCATCCCCCTTCATCTTCTACGAGCTCCACTTCAATTTCAGCCACGTAACGGCCTTCGTGGAGATATTTGGTTTTTTTCCGCCTTTTCATAATTATCGCCTCCGTAAAAAACTTTC
>JAGYOX010000044.1 GCA_018399235.1 Desulfobacterales bacterium
GCCATCAGGTATTCGATCTCCCGCTGATCGATCTTCCCAACGGCCGCTTCATGGGACATATCCACACCGGGCACATACCCTTTCAGTTCCGGAATCGCATGCATCAGGCCTTCATTTAAAATCAGCCCCTTGCACTCCAGATGCCCCTTACAGCCGGCAACCCTGCCGATCATCTCACCCCTTGCGATAATCGTACCGCCGGCAGTGATACCGCGGGATATGATTTCAGCCCTTGTTCCCGACTCGTTAAGCAGTACCCTGGAACCGACATCAAGCCAGCTGTCATGAGTTGCGACCAGTATACTGTTAAAACGAGCGACAGCCCCTTTACCGTCAAGAATTGTTGTGGGATACATCTCAAGCGAACCGACTGGGTGCAGAGAGATGTAATTGGATACGATGACCCCGCCTTCTTCAACATGAACCGCCGTACGCGGCCGCACATCAGCCTTCTCCCCCCAGTCATGGATCATCGTAAAGTGGACAACCGCCCCTTTTTTTACATAAAATTCAGATACTCCGAGATGCAGACCGGACATACCATGGTGAGCGGAGGCACAGCCGGTAATGATGTGCATTTCGGAATTTTCCTCGGCAATTATAATGTTATGAATATTCTGGATGGATCCCTCTTCTGCCATATACAGACACGACTGGATCGGCCGGGTGATTTTGGCGCCAGGCGCAGAATGAATAAAATAGCCGTTATATGGCATCTGGTTGGATCGAGAGGTGAATTGGTCCTTGTCCGGCGAAAGATGCTGCCACATGTAGCCTTCCAGCCAGTCATGCTTGTTCAGCGCATCACCGATGGACATCATCTCAAGGCCTTCGGTTTTGGCACAGGAATAGACCACAGAGTTATCTTTTTGGATAAACGTCGCCGCCCGGTTGTCCTCTGATATATCAATTCCTACGTTTAACCACCGCTGGGACTCGTTTGTTCCAACCCGGCTCAAATCTTCAATATAGTCATGCGAACCGGAAACCTGTTTATATTTTTCTAAATCCAGGTCCCCGGATTTTCCCTTGTCTACACTATCGCGCATCGAACACACTCCTCGTACCCGTATTCCCGTATCCATTTCAGGATTTCCCGGGCATTTTTCACACAGCACAAGTGCCCGTTGTACAGAACCTGGCCCCGGTCCGCCGTAATATAGTCAAGAATATGGCCGGTATGCGTAATCACCAGAGCGGATTTGGTTCGTCTTTTTCGGTGGGGATTCGGTGTGAGGCTTCTTGGACACTTAACCCCTCTTTCAAGCAACATGTTAACAATATCCCCCAGTAGAACGATGTTCTCCAGATCTACCCCGGATTCCGGCTCATCAAGGAGCACCAGGTCCGGCTGTTGGGCCATCAGCTGAAGCAGTTCGGAACGCTTGATTTCCCCGCCCGAAAAATTGTGGTTGACATCCCGGTCCAAAAATTGGCTGAAATTCACATGATCCGCCAGTTCTTCGATGTCAACCTCCCGGCCGCGACTGCATAAGGCCACCATATCTTTGGTTTTAAGACCCGCGATCGTCGGCGGCCGCTGAAAGGAAACGCCGATGCCCATCCGTGCCCGTTCATGAACCGGCAAATAGGTAATATCCTCGCCCTTGAAAAGTATTCTGCCGCTCGACACAGTATATCCGGAAAATCCCATAATGGCCATCATCAAAGAGGTTTTGCCCGACCCGTTCGGCCCGAACAGAATGTGCGTTTCCCCTTCCGGGATTTCCATATTGATACGGTCCAGAATCGTTTTGTCACCAATTTTAACAACAAGGTCTTCTATTTGCAGCATTTCTTATAATCCAGAGCAATAATATTCACTGGTTAATACGGCCCAGTTTTTAAATAACGGCCGACGGTGCCCGTAAGCCGAATTCTGTTTCCGCTGCCAGGTTGCCCTGACACGGACTACGATCATTCATCTGTGGACAACGGTTGCCCGTCGTCTCTTGCGACCTACCCGGAAGCTTGGGCGGGCCACCCTCAAACGCTTCCCTACTTGGTCTTGCACCGGGTGGGGTTTACCGAGCATCTCCGGTCACCCGGAGACCTGGTGCGCTCTTACCGCACCGTTGCACCCTTACCCCGCACTCACTTTTGATGGTAAACGCGAGATACGTTTAAAACGCTTGCCGGCAGAAGTGAGTGCGGGGCGGTATTATTTCTGTGGCACTAGCCTTCACGTTGCCGTGACTCCACGTTATGGAGCACCCTGCCCTGTGGTGTTCGGACTTTCCTCCGGATATAATATCCAGCGATCATATGGACACCGTCGACCGATAATTAATTATAAGACATAAAGTATCCGATGACAATGGGGACAGAATTTCAACTCGTCGCCCCGGTGGAGTTCATTATACAATTGGGGCGGAATATTCATATGGCAGCCCATACATATGGCATCTTTTGCCGCCACGATGGCCTTCATGCCGGCGATTTGGTTTTTGACAAAGTTATATTTTTTCAACATATCCGAATTGATATGTTTTACTATCTCCTCACGTTCGGCCATCAGCCGATCATATGCCTTTCGCCGATCATCTGCATAGTCCTCAAGCTCTTTTTGCTTCTCGGAAATCTCCGCCTGTGCCTGCTGGTGTTCGCTGTTGAGTTCAGCCATGTCTTTCTCAGCAGCTTCCATGTCGTCCAGACATTGCAGCATACTGTCTTCGATGCCGGAACTGGCAGTTTTGATATCACCAATCTCTTTTAAAATCGCCCGGTATTCCTGGTTTGTTTTCACCGAACGAAGCTGGGATTCCCGTTTCTGGATTCGCGACTGATTGGTCTGGATGTCTGCTTCATGGGCACGGTAAGTTTTCTTCCAAGCCTCTATTAAAGCTTTCTTTTCCTCAAGACGATTTTGGATCTGCGCAAACCCGGCCTGCATTTCCTCTAAACGTGCAGGAATTCGCTCGAGCTCCGCCTTTATCTGATTTGCCTCGATCTCCTTCGCCTGTAAGTCTATCAACAATTCGATCTGTTCTTTTAACGTATGACTATCCATATAGAAGGTTCCGTTTCAAAAATTAATAAAAGGCTCACTCTCTTTATCCGATATTATAACAGATACGTCATGGCCGCCTTCGGCCAGGCCTTCTGTCAGCCTTTTTTGAAGGAGGTCGACCACCAGATGCTCGGAAGCGAAATGGCCGACATCAATCAGGCCGCGTTGATAAAGCTCGGCATCCCTGGCATCATGGTAGCGCAGGTCACCGCTAACAAAAACATGGGCATTACTGGCAAAAAACGGTTTAAGCAGTCCGGAGCCGCTGCCGGTACAAACCGCGACTCGCTTGACGGGCATATCAAAGGGCCCCGCCACCCGAAGCGACTGAATACCCAAAGATGTCTTGATGTTTCTGGCCAACCCGACCAAGTCGACAGGCATGTCAAGCTCTCCGATACGACCCAGGCCGCATTCCGGGTCAGAATCGGGCATGGCCTCAAGAACCGATATGTTTTTCAGGCCGATAATTTCGGCAAACGCATCATTTAATCCGCCGGCCGTCCAATCCAGGTTAGTATGGGCACAGAAAATAGAGAGGTGATGGCTTACCGCCATTTCAATCATCTGTCCCAGTGGTGTGCTGTAATCAATTTGCTTCAGAGATTTAAATATGAAGGGATGGTGGGTAACCAAGAGATCCGCATTCTGCTGGCAGGCATCGCTGACAACATCCGGCGCCGCATCCAATGCGAGCATTATTTTTTTTACAGGCCACGCCGGGCTTCCAACCTGAAGCCCCGGATTGTCCCAGTTTTCCGCCAAACATGGGGGGGCGAGTTCATCCATGAGGGCAATCACATCTGATACAGCAGTCATTTTCCTTTCCTGCTCCTCATACAAAAAAGGCGTGGTGTTTGTCCACCCACGCCTTTAAGTTAATTTTTATTTTCGAATAAGGCCACATACTCACCTCTGCTTTCAAGCCGGCTTGAATATTTTATCAGGATGGGCTCTTTTCAAACCCGCTTGGATAATGGTGGGCCCACCTGGGATCGAACCAGGGACCGACCGGTTATGAGCCGGTGGCTCTGCCAGCTGAGCTATGGGCCCGCGAATCAACCAGCGCCTGCATAAAAAAGCCACCTTTTGGTACCCCTTTGCAACCCATTTGTCAAGCGCCGAGTAACCGACCATTACCCCCTACTGATCAAGAGGACTCGATAAAGTTTTTAAGCTTTCTGCTCCGGGTCGGATGCCGCAGTTTACGAAGCGCCTTCGCCTCTATCTGGCGAATCCGCTCCCGGGTCACCGCAAAATCACTGCCGACTTCCTCCAGGGTATGATCGGCCTTTTCACCAATACCGAATCGCATCCTGAGGACTTTTTCTTCCCTCGGCGTTAATGTAGCCAAAACCTTTCGCGTCTGTTCGGCCAGATTCAGGCTGACCGCAGCCTCTGAGGGAAGCATAAAAGACTTGTCCTCTATAAAATCCCCCAAATGACTGTCATCCTCCTCGCCTATAGGCGTTTCAAGGGATATGGGTTCTCTGGCGATCTTCAGCACCTTACGGACTTTTTCCAGCGGCACCTCCATTTTTTCCGCAATTTCTTCCGGAGATGGCTCTCGGCCCAGCTCCTGAACAAGGTATCTGGAGGTCCGGATCAGTTTGTTAATGGTCTCAATCATATGCACCGGAATGCGAATCGTTCTTGCCTGGTCGGCAATAGCGCGGGTAATGGCCTGGCGAATCCACCATGTGGCATACGTGCTGAATTTATAGCCGCGTCTGTATTCAAATTTATCAACCGCCTTCATCAAGCCAATATTGCCCTCCTGAATCAGGTCAAGAAACTGAAGGCCTCGGTTGGTATATTTTTTGGCAATGCTGACAACCAGCCGCAGGTTGGCCTGAACCAGTTCTTTCTTGGCAAATTTAGCCCTCATTCGGCCTTCTTCGATGTTGCTCGTGATCCGTTTAAGCGTCCGGGTATCAGCCTTGATTTCACGCTCCCGGTGATCAATCTGTGTCTGAATCTTTTTGATATCATAAAAAAGCGCCTTGATCTCGCCGGCTTTTATTTCAGTACATGAACGGCCCCATTTGACGAATTTTTTCTCGTTGTTTTCATCAAGTTTCTCCCGAACAGTGGTCAGAGGCGCATCAAAAACCGCCGAACATTTACAGAAGACCTTATGTGTGGTATCAAACCATTCAACCTGCTCCTTGATTTTTTTCTCAATTTCATCAATAACATCGGTTTCCAGCCGCCAGTCTTTGAGCAGTTCAAATATTTTCCGGTTCCGCCGGCGAATGGCACGCTTGGTCCGTCGCCGCGCATTAGGGGCCTGGTCCTCAAAAAATATCTTTTCCCGCAGCTCCTGGTTCTCCTCGTCAATATGTTTAATATGGTCTATGGTTTCCAGAAATTTTTCAATCTGGATGGATTCATCGACAATTGTATCGCCTTCATCGATATCGCGAAGAACATGTTTGGGCCGCAGGGTGCCGGCGGCAATCTGTTCGCCCAGATTGATAATACTGTCAATACCGAGCGTAGTCTCCAGCATGGCCCGCAGTACCTCCTGTTCCCCGGCCTCTATTTTTTTCGCGATTTCAATTTCGCCCTCTCGGGAAAGCAGGGTAACCAATCCCATTTCCCGAAGATACATCTTCACCGGGTCAGTGACTGAGCCAAAGGTCGCAACTTCAGCAGCATCCTCAGTTTCAGAAAACTTGTCGCTGTCACTGTCGTCCTTTTTCTCCGAATCGGAAATCTTCTTATGCTTTTCAACCACTTCAATATCAAGATCATCAAACCACATCAGGGTTTCATCGAGTTGTTCCGGAGACATCATCTCCTGAGGCAGCACTTCGCTGATCTGCTCATAGGTCAGATACCCCTGCTTCTTGCCCTTAGTGACCAGTGCTTCAATTTTTTCCTCTTTCGCCTTTTTTTTGTCTCCGGTGGCAGTTCCACGGAAATCAGTGGTTTTTTTTGCCATAAGTATAAACCTCCTGGAACTATAATATTTAAACAAACGGGGGAACCCGGCTTCAATCCGGTTTTACCACCTGTTTCTGCTTTTCTTTCAAGAGCTTAAAAAGCAGCTCATGGTTATTGTTCTGCTCAGCCGATTTAATCTGGTCGAGTAGCAAATGTTGACGCCTTTTCCGGCTGGACAGAAACTGCTCGATCAGTTTCTCACAACTTTTTTGATCCCAGCACTCATCACGGATGACAAAAGATGCAATAAGCTGCCGCTGGGAATCATCAGTCGTCCGATTGAGCAATTGAGAAATATCTTCTCTCGATTTCGGTGGATCGGATAAAATCAGTTCCGCGATCTCTTTTAGATCTTTATCTTCAAAATAATCAGTAATTCGCTGGTTTTCAATGGTTGACACGATATCCGGCGCCTGGAGCATCATGGTGACCATCCGTGTCTCAATCCGGTTTTTCACCAAATTCGGCCCTTGCGAGGATTCGGAGGGCATGGCGGATAAACTAGACCTGGTTACGGTTTTGGATCTTTCTTCTCCGGTATTTCTAACGCGATCCAGAATCGCCGATTCATCAACGCCCAGACGTTCAGACAGGTAACGGATATATATTGATCGGGCCACCCTGTCTCGAATATCGGCCAAGGGCTGCTTTAGTTCATCAACGATACGGATTTTTCCCTGCATGGATAGTCCGTGGGTTTTAACAGCCGAATCGATAAGAAATTCAATGGCGCCCCTTGCGGAGTCGGCCTCCCCAAAAAAAGCATCGCTGCCATGAGCGAACAGAAATGAATCCGGATCCTCCCCGGCAGGCAGAACGATGATTTCCACATCCACCGACTCGTCCATAAACAAGCCGATGCTGCGAAGGGCCGCCTTGATGCCTGCGGTATCCGAATCAAATACGAGCCTCGCTTTTTTGGCATAACCGCGCCGTAGCATCTTGACATGCCCGGATGTCAGTGAAGTCCCCAGTGTCGCAACGGAATTGGTAATCCCGTGTTGATGCATGGCCAGTAAATCAAAATACCCTTCCACAATGTATACCGTCTCGTTTTCACGGCATTTGTCCTTGGCCGCATGGAGCCCGTACAAAGACCGGCTCTTGTTGTAAATGGCGGTTTCCGGGGAGTTCAGGTATTTTGGTTTGGAATCGTCGAGCACTCGCCCGCCAAAGGCAATAACCTGCCGGGTGACATCCACAATGGGGAACATGATCCGATTGCGGAACCGATCATAATAGCCCGTTTTTGAAGATCGCGGAACGATCAGCCCTGTTTTTTCGGCCAGCCGCTCAGAAATCTTTTCCTTTTTGAAAAACCGAAGCAGATTGTCCCACCCATCCGGTGCATAGCCGATGCCGAACCGGTTAATGGTTTCCCTGGTAAACCCGCGGCCTTCAAGATAAGCCAGGGCTTTTTTCCCGCCTGACCGGCTAAGAAGCTGTTCCCGATAATAGGCCAGCACTTTTTTATTAATATCAAAAAGCGTTTCCCGTTCGGAAATTTCCTTTTTCTCTGATGGCGTCATCTGCCGGCTCGGCAATTGAATACCATATCGGCGCGCCAGGGTCTGCACGGCTTCCGGAAAACTGATGCCGTCAAACTTAATCAGAAAATTAAAAACATCCCCACCGACACCACAGCCGAAACAGTGAAAAATCTGTTTAGTGGAACTAACAGTAAAGGAGGGAGTCTTTTCTGAATGAAACGGGCAAAGACCGATATGATCTTTACCCGCTTTTTTCAATGCCACCCGTTCTGAAATGATTTCCACAATATCAGCGGCATTTCGAATTTCAGCCAGTTTATCTTCCGGGATGTGTATCGTCAATAAGGATACTCCATTCAAGATGCATAAAGACGACCATCTTGGTAGGGCATAACTTGGGCCGATCCGTGCACTGATCGCCCAAGATAATTTATTTAATTATAACCATGCATAATAAAACTTTGTAATGCTTCTGTCAAATAGTTTTAATTAATTTTGATGGCTTCACAAAAAACGGTTTATTCCGCTGGCACGGCATTTTTGCAGAAAGGAACGTTTGCGACAGGTTAAAGGCACTAAGGCACTGAGGCACTAAGGCACTAAGCTTTTGATTTTTTTAACCTTATACCCTATACCTTAAACCTTAAACCGTTAAGTTACTTAGAAGCCCAAAAGAGAAATGCCCACTCGGCCTTCATGAACCCTTCACCAGTTCAACGGCGGACGGCAGATCAATGTTTCCATCATACAATGCTTTTCCAATAATTACGCCAACTACCCCGATCGAGGACAAAGGAAGCAGCGCCTCAATATCATCCAAGGAAGATACCCCGCCCGATGCCACCACGGGTATGCTGACGGATTCCGCCAATCTGCGGGTTTCCTTAATATTCGGTCCGCTGTGCATGCCGTCGCGTTCAATATCAGTAAAATTTATCGCGGCGACGCCGCTGTCTTCAAACGCCTTGGCCAGTTCCATGGCACTTGCCCCGGTTGTTTCCGTCCAGCCCTCTATGGCCACCAGCCCGTTTCTGGCATCAATGCCGACGACGATTCGTTGCGGATACGCCTGGCATGCCCGCGTGACGAGCTCCGGGTTGCGGATGGCTTCCGTGCCGATAACCACTCGATCCACGCCGCTTTCAAGATACATTCGGATCGTTTCCATATCCCGGATGCCGCCTCCCACCTGGATGGGAATATCCACTGAATCAATAATCGAGCGAATCTGATCCAGGTTTTTCGGCCGCTTCTCGATTGCCCCGTTAAGATCCACCACATGAAGCCGGCCTGCGCCATAAGAGGCCCAGCGCACAGCCATTGACGAAGGATTATCCGAATAAACGGTCTCGGCATCCATCCGTCCCTGCAGCAGGCGAACACATCGACCGTCTTTAATGTCAATTGCCGGTATGATTATCATCGGATTTAATCCCTGTAGGCGTTAAATACATCCCTTGGAGGAATGTACGCTTGTTATCCGTTCGTCCAAAGTGACCGCCTGATCCAGGGCCCGCCCGAAGGATTTGAATATCGCCTCCGTCACATGATGATCGTTTTGCCCGTAATTGACATTAATATGCAAATTCATACCGGCATGGTTGGCGATTGAACGGAAAAATTCCTTTGCCTCATCAGCAAATTTTGGCTTGAAGGCCATCGGCAGGTTATAGGCCAGATAGGGCCGGTTGGACAGATCAATGGTTACCTTGGCCAATGCATCATCCATCGGAGTTATGGCATGTCCATAGCGACGTATGCCTTTTTTGTCCGCCAATGCCTCGGTGATGGCATCCCCCAAAACAATTCCCACGTCCTCCACCGTATGATGATAGTCCACTTCAATATCGCCTTTAGCCTTAAGAATGAGATCGAAAAATCCGTGAACAGAAAACAACTCCAGCATATGATCAAAAAATGGAATACCCGTAGAAACCTCATTGGTACCGGTGCCATCAAGATCAAGTTTCACACGGATCTGTGTTTCACGGGTCTTTCTCTCAACTTCCGCACTACGGGACATTGTAAGATCTCCGATTTTATATGATGATCCTGTTGTGATAATTTGTGGAAACAAATCCACGGCAGTCAATTTTTAAGGGTTATAGCAAAATATGGGTCCCGTTTTCAAGGAGGTTATGCAATATAAAAAAAAATATTTGATGGCTTCGTAAAAAGTCGATTTTAGGCAAACATGCAAGGGCAAAGTCATCTATCTCTGCTCTGGCTCAGAAGACACCTGGTGAGAGTATCCGAGTTCCGCATTATTTCTTATCATTCAGCCTATTTCTATCGGCCTGATCGGCCGGTGATTTTCCGGCAAAATGACGTATTCAAGCGTTTAAGCTCATCAAGCACCCGTTCAACCATTGGTTCAATCCGTTCCTTGATCGTGGGCGTCAGCTCTACGCTTAAAGAAACCATATCTTCGGGTTCGACGCCCAGAACGATCGTTTCCGGAACTTTGCCGACTGCCTGGCATAGCGTCAGCGTCTCCAGAAAATCAACCTGATGAAGGGAATTTTTGGCGCGTACCCGGGCCGGAATGGCATCCCCGCTCAACCGGTAAAAATCACCCGGCACGCCCTTATTGCGTACGACGTCGATGACGATCAGGTAATCCGCTTCAGCGACCACCCCCATAAGATTCAATCCCAGGACCCCGCCATCTACCAAAGACACATTTTCCGGAAACTCATAATGCTGCTCAAGGGCTTCAATCACGCGGACGCCAAATCCCTCATCCGACATTAAAATACTGCCCAGGCCCATTATTACTATATGCGGTTTAATCATATATCCCGCTTCATTTTAACCCCATTTGTCTCCTTCTTCCCCATTTTTGTGAGGGAGAAGGAAAACGTATGGTTTGACGCTAACTTGAGTTTTGGCACCACCGTCCGCATACCACCCGTGGGTCACATGCTCAGTGATCTTTTTCTGAGCCGCGGCAAGCGGATTTTCCAAATCCTTGTCTTTGATATAACCTCGAAGCATGAGATAGCTGTCCGGTTCTTTGCCGTTTTGGGCAAAATTTCCCCAGCACAGAAAATTGCTGGTGCCGCCAATACCATCCCAGTCCTTATAAAAAGACGCTACAGCCAGGAGATCAGGAATATATAAATTTCTAACAGAGTCTTGGGATTCCTTCCATATATATTTGAATTCGGCAATCCGTTCCGGCGTTAAATCCCGTATTGAGGAAACACCGCCCACCAACAGGGACTGTGGATGCGGATTCTTGCCCCCGAAGATGGCATGCAGCCGGGCGGTTTTGGCCTGCAGCCGCAGGGCTTCAATGTAGTGGGCAGCGGCAATCAGGTTGGCCCCAGGCGGCAGGTTATACGCGCTGTATCCCCAGTAGGCATTATTCAGAATGCCCAATTGCCCGCTATCGACAAAGGTTTTCAAACGATCCTGAACGCTCTTGTAATAGTGGGGGGCCGCCGCCATGCGTCCAGATAGCCTCGTAGAAGGTTGGGTTGAGCGCCAGCGAAACCCAACAAAAACCATATCGGTGGATTCTGCTCGAAACGGTGTTAGCCATTTCACGAACGACAGATTGACGATCATGGCGGAATGGCCGGCGTAAGAGACCGCGGGCTTATTGAAAGCGCTGTAAACCGGCCGCAAACAATTGCCCTTTATGAAGATCATTCCGATATCATTGAGTTTTCATATAATTTTATATAACAACTCCTGCCATAAATTATTCGTTGCACCACAAGGGCTTGCCATAGTATCAAATCCGGGATATCACAGAGCTTTTCAGCCAAACTGAGACTATCCGCATGATCAGCCACAAGATATTAAAAATACTTTTCATTCTATCCGGCGCCATCATCGTGCTGGCATTTGTGGCGGTCATCGGCGTCCAGATCCTGCTTAACAGTGGATTGGCCCGCCGGTACATCCAGGACCGCATCAACGGATCCATCCCGGGCAGCATCACCTGGGAGACTCAGCACCTTTCCATTTTCAAGGGACAGCTTTCTCTTGGCAAGGCGCGGGTGATGGGAACCAAAAATGACACCATCATCGAGGCCGATCGCTTGTCCATTCATGTCGCACTGCTCCGGCTGCTTGACAATGAACTGGTCATCCAACAGACAAGACTTGATCGGCCCGGCGTTTTCTTAGAAATCGGCGCCGATGGCCGGCTCAACCTGATCCGGGCCTTTGCGGCGCCTACCGAGAAGCCCGAACCGCAAGAGGCGGAAGCGGAAACAGAAGACGCTGGATTCAATTTTCGGATTGGTGAACTGATCCTCGATAAAGGCCGATTCTCCTTTGTCCTGCCCGCCGCCGCCAAACGGGCCGAGGCGCGCAACCTGCGCCTTGAGGATATCGGCATCACCATCGCCAAAGCGAATTGGGCGGCGCGTTCGGCACGACTGGACATTACCATTGGGGGTGGTGATGTGGATATGACCGGCATGGACACGCCCATCCGGGGGCTTTCACTTTCAACGGTTCTGGCCGATGGCAGGCTCGACCCCCTGAGCCTGGAACTCAAAACACCCGATTCCCGTCTGCAGTTGTCCGGCGCAGCGATCGACATCTTCGACAAATTCAAACTCGATGCCAGGCTCACACTGGATACGGAGCTTTCCGAGATTCGGCGGATATTTCGCCTGGGCACCGATTTATCCGGCCACGCGCACATCGAAATACATGGCAGCGGCGCACTTGAAAATCCCAACATGACCTTGAACCTGGAGTACGGCGGAGGGCGGTTGGGAGGGATGCCGGTGCAGGAGATCTTCCTGGAAAGCCGGATGCAGGACCGTCAAGTTACCATTGCCCGACTGGATGCGGACCTTCCTCACGGAAAATTCACATCCAATGGGTCCGTCGATCTACGGGCCGCTTTTGGGGACGGAATCCTTAGTGCCCCCACCGATCTGTCTGCCGTTGCCTACCGGCTTGAACTGGCCGGTAGGGAAACGAAGTTGTCGGAATTTCCCGGAATGGACCATCTGTCCGGAGCTTTGGTTTCTGTTCTTCATCTCGAAGGGCGCGGGATATCGCCGGCAAACCTCACGGTCAGGGCGGATGCGGATATCCGTGGCAAGGGTATCCGCGTCGAAAACGTGCTTGCTCCGATTGACCTGCAGGCTGCGGCGACGGCCGAAATGAGCGGCGGGGTTCTTAAAATTGAGGCGCTCACGGTGAATACACACGACGCCCGGTTAAATATTGCCGGAAATTATGGCCTTTCGGATAAGCGCCTCAACTTGACTGCCACCGCCGGCATTCCGGATCTGGAAACCCTGCTTGCCCCGCTGGGGATCTCCGGCATTGCCGGTAAATCCATTGATTTTTCCGCCGACATATCCGGGCCGGCCGCCTTCCCAAGGATCGACGCCCGCCTCCAGGGGGCCCGTCTGGCCTACCGAAACTTTTCAATCGGTGGTCTTTCATCGAGTCTCAAATTCACCGACGGCCGGATGATCATACGATCACTGAACCTGAAAAACGGCGCCTCCCAAATCGCCCTGACCGGAGGCATTCAGTTGATGGATGCCCAAACCCGTCAGCCCATGGCCGATCCCGGAATCAATCTTGACGTGACTGCCGACCCTCTGCGGATCCAGGATTTTATTCCTGGTCTTTCCGGTCAATTAACGATCGCCGGTGCTATCCACGGAAGCCTTAAGCACCCGGCGGGAAACATCCACATAGACGGCCGCGAGCTGGATCTGGGCGCACAGAAAATCCCGGCGGTCGAGTTAACCGCCCGCCTCGACGGCCGAAAATTGATATTCGACCCGCTTGCCGTTTCACTGGCCGAAGCGCAGCGCATCCGGGCCCAAGGATGGGTGTCGTTGGATCAGTCTTATGAGCTGAATGTCGAATCGGATCCCATTGCTTTCAGCTGCATTGACCGGCTGGCGGACAGCGATCTGTCGGGGAGAATTGAACTTTCGGCAGACGGCAAAGGGACGTTCACGTCACCTGAAATAGCCGGTGAGGTGCTCGTCTCCGAATTTTCAGCCGGCGGCAAAGAACTTCCCGACCTGCGCATCAACGCTGCCCTCAAGGATCAGGAAATCCGGCTCGATACGGCCGATCCGTTTACCATAAAGGCCCGCTACGATTTGTCGACCCGGGCTTTTTCGGCGGCGGCCAAATTGGTTCGGACCGAACTGTCACCGCTTTTTCAACTGGCCGGTCGCCGGGATCTTTCCGGTGGAATCACCGGTACGCTGCGGGCAACAGGCAATATTGGAAACCTGAAAGGGGTGCAGGCGCAGATGCGCATAGCGGATCTGCTCGTATTGCAAAAGGAAATCGAACTCATCCATGCCACCGATGTTGAGGCCGAACTGGAAAACGGTCGTTTTGAGATACCCGGCAGCCGGGTCAGCCTCCTGAAAAACGGCTTCTTGGACATCCAGGGGGCAGGGGCGATGGACGGGCCGTTGGATATCTCCGCCAGAGGGGTCTTTCCGGCGGCGCTTTTCGGCACAATGGTTCCAGGTATCGGGCAGCCGGAGGGACGCCTCGAGCTAAGCGCGCAAATCAACGGTTCATTAAAGGAACCCCGCATTTCAGGAGAAATCGCCCTTCAGTCCCTGGGGTTGACCCTGATCGATACCATGCAAAAGCTCCATAACATCAATGGCCGCATCCGCATAACGGATCAGGCCGTCACTGTTTCCGGACTCAAAGGCGGGGTCGACGGCGGAGAATTCACCCTTGACGGAACCGTCGAGTTAAATAATTATGCGCCTTCGAGGGCGGATTTCAACTTCATCGCCCACGCCCTGCCAGTCAACATTTCAGGCGTATTGGAAATGCAGCTCAACACCGACCTGAAACTCACCGGCACGCCGGAAAGCGCATCCCTCTCCGGCAGCATCGTTCTCCTCGAGGGACATTACTATAAAGATGTCAATCTGAGTCTGGTGGACCGCGCCGGTGAAATCGGAAAACGCAGGCGACAGACAGCCCCCCGGGCCACGGCCGGGGATGTTGACATCCCGTTTGTCAAAACTCTTTCCCTGGATGTTTCCTTAAGCAGCCGCAATCCTTTCATTGTGGACAATAATCTGGCATTGCTCAGCATTCGGCCAGCGCTGCGCATCCATGGCACGGCAGCCAATACCCTGGTCACGGGCCGGGCGCAGGTAACCGAGGGCACCATTACCTATCGCGATACGGAGTTCGGCGTCAAAAAGGGGGTGGTCGACTTTGTCAATCCCTACCGGATCGAACCCACCATCGATATCCGGGCCGATTCCCAGGTGCGGCAATGGGTGATTACCCTGGCTGTCGGCGGCACACCGGACAACCTCGACTTCAAACTGAGTTCGAGCCCACCCGAAGATGACGCAGACATCATTTCGCTTCTGGTGGTCGGCAAAACCACGCGCGAACTGGCCTCGGGAAGCGGGGGAGCGGCCCGGTCCCCCGAGGAAATGCTGGCCAACCTGGTCGCCGGGAAACTGGCTAAACAGGTCAAGGCGGAAACAGGGCTCGACATCGTGGAGGTGGAATACCGGAAGAACGGCTCGGCGGAGGCCGAGGCCGCCGACGAGGTGAAGGTCACGGTGGGAAAGGAACTCTCCCGGCGGCTGACGGTCAAATACGGCGTGGAGCGCAAAAGCGGGATCGTGGTGCAGCAGAGCACGGCGATCTACAAGCTCCTGGAGAACCTCTCTGTCAATGCCTTCAACGATACCGAGGGCGATTTCGGCGGCGAGATGCGCTACCGGCTGGAGTTTCGGTAGTGATGAACCCCAAAGGGACGCAGAGCGTGGGAACGAGAGAAAACAATTTTAATCTTTGCGCCTTGGGTCTTTGCGCGAGAATTAGAAAAATCCAAAATTTCAATAATCCAATTTTCAAAATGAAACTTAAAGCCGTTCCGGCCGTAATTCTTGCTATCACACTGGTTTCCCTCCCCATTTGGTCCGTCGCAGCCGACACGCCGATAATTGGCCAAATCCGCATCGAGATCACCGGCGGCCCCGGCGAGGCCGAGCAGTGGCGCCGGATAGCCAAGAACCTTATTTATCTCGAAGAAGGCCAGGACTTCAGTGATGACCGGTTCTCACAGTCGGTGACGGCCCTGAAGCAATCCGGCCTGTTTGCCGCCATCGACATTCCGGATCCGGAATGGGCGCAACATGCTGTTGACTTGAAATTTCGCCTTAAGCCATTTGAGCGGATCAAAGACATTCGCATCAAGGGCGGCTTTCCGCTGCTGGAAAAGGAGATCCGCAACGCCATGACCCTTGTGCCGGGCGACGTCTGCAGGCCCGCCGAAATCAGCAAGCAGGCGTCATACATCCAATCGCTGTTTTCCGCCGAAGGCTATATCGATCCGCAGGCAGTCGTATCCGTTCGCCCGTCCCCCGAAGACGGTCACTCCATCATCGATATCACCATCCAAAAAGGCCCGTTTTATCATGTCGAAAACGTTCAAATCGATGGGAGTTTCGCTTTTTCGAATGCCCGCCTCAAAATGCGGCTCGATACCTGGCAGTCGTCGCTGCTTGTGGGCGGTCCCTCCCGTTTTGTTCAAAAGGATCTGGATCAGGACATCAAAACTCTCCGGCAGTTTTACCTCAAAAAGGGTTATGCGGACGTATCGCTCGATTCGACCGTCGAAAAGGAAACCGACAGCGGGAAGGTTGAAATTCGCATCACCGTTGACGAAGGTCCGCTTTATGAGGTGGATTTCAGCGGTAATGACGCCTTCTGGGGGTTTACCCTGAAAAAGGACCTGGTCCTGTTCACCGAGGGAAACAGAAACGGCTTCGGCCTCCGCAAAAGCATTCGCAATATCGAAAAGCGGTATCATGAAGCCGGCTATCTCGATGCCCGGGTAACCCTCGAGGAAACGCCGGCAGTGTCCGAGGGGAAACCGAAGCGCCGCATAACCATTGCCATCGCCGAAGGCCCCCGCTACATCGTGAACTCTGTCAACATCGAGGGCAACCACGCCTTTGACAGCGAAAAAATCAAAAAACAGTTGATTACCGGCCCGCCCGGCATCATCGCCGACGGGCAGTACGTACCGGAAACCCTTGATGAAGATTTACGGGCCGTCAACGCCCTTTATCTGGAATCGGGTTTCCGAAACACGGGCATCGAATATGATGTTTCCCGAAAACCGGATCCGGAAGACCCGGAAATAATTGATGTTGATGTACGCGTGTCCATCAAAGAAGGTCCGAAGACCTCGATATCGAGCGTGTCCATCAAGGGTTCGGTGCCCCTTGAGCCGGAAAAGGCCATTCAAGCTCTGTCGATGCCGACCGGTTCAGCTTACCGGGAATACCTGCTCAAGCCCGATCGGAACGCCCTGGCCGCCCGGATATCGGAAAAAGGCTATCCCCATGTGGCGGTTGAATCTGAAGTTCATACCGGTGCAGGTGAAACGTCGGCGGATATCACCTACAACATTGATCCGGGGCCCTATATGGAAATGGGGCAGACTTTTCTCGTCGGGAACTTCAAAACCAGGGACCACATTTTAAGCCGTGAAATGGAAATCGATCCCGGCGACCCGCTTTCCCTGTCCAAGGTGCTCAACTCCCAGCGCAATATCCGGAACATCAACGCCGTGGAGGCAGTCCGCTTCCAAACATTCGGTCTGGAAGAAAAGGCCGGGCACATGGATATGCTGGCCGAAATCCAGGAGATCAAACCCTACTACCTTGAACTGGCCTCCGGATATGACACCTATCGACTTTTTTACCTTAATGCCGCTGCAGGGAACAGCAACCTGCTGGGCTTGAACAAAGATCTGAGCGCCGCTGTAGAGTGGAGCCAGATCGGCTACCGGGCGGAACTGGGACTGACCGAACCCCGTTTCCTGGGCACGCGCATTTCATCGAGCACCAATCTATATACAGAAAAAATCGAAGAGCTGAACAAGGATTTCGGCATCCGCACAGACGGCGCATCTATCGGATTTTCTCGGGCCCTGGCACGCCATCTTACGGCCAGTCTCAATTTCCAGTTGGAATACCGTGAGCAGTACCGAACGGATGACCAGCTCATTCCCGAAGAGGATGCGGACGCATACGAACCCCGGTCTATCCTGGTGACCATCCCGAGCCTGGTCTACAACAGCACGGATTCCTTTGTGCGGCCCACCCGGGGCGCCCGCGCCACCTTTTCGGTGGACGCCTCCCAGGGATTGAAAAATTCGCTGGACAATTTTTTCAAGTACCGCCTTGACGCCCGCTATTACTACACACCAATGAAGCGGCTGACCCTGGCCGTCCATGGCCGCTTCGGCTATATCGATCCGCTCAACAGCCAAAGCCGCATTCCCGAAGACCAGCTCTTTTTTCTGGGCGGCATTGCCGACGTTCGGGGATTTTCGGAAAACCGGCTCCGCTTTGATGAAGACAACGATCCGGTGGGCGGCCGCACCGCCATCCTGGGCAGCGCCGAAGCCCGCCTCGATATCGGAATGAATTTCGAGCTGGCCGCTTTCTATGACACTGGTGCGGTGCGCGACTCCCTGACCGATGCCGGATCCGACGATTTCCGGTCTTCAGCCGGCCTTGCCCTGCGCTATATCACCCCCATCGGTCCCATCGGCGGCATGTACGGCTGGAAGCTCGACCGCAAAACCAGCGAGGAACCGGGGGCATTCCACTTTGCCATCGGGTATACGTTTTAGACGGCTACCGGCAGTCAAAGCACACCGGTTCCAGATCGGCGTTGAAATGGATATGGGTAATCGGTTTGTCGCATTGGTGACAGGCCGGGGGGTCAATGGCCCGGGTAACCGGGTTGTAAGTCAGAAAAAATTGCCGGGACCACCTGCCGACCGAGAGCTTGCTCACAATTTTTTTGGCCGGGGTCTGTATCCGCATAATTGCATTGGGCTTCAGGCGGATTTTGATGCTGTATTTTTTGAACAGGTCATCGATTTTGCTGGCCAGTTCCGCTGGCAGCGCATCAATTTTGGCCTGCCGGTCCGCGCGGCCGTTTTCCGAGAGCACCGGATTGTTAAGGCTGTTTCGCATTTCGGTTTCCAGGCTTTTGTAATATTCCGCCATGTTTTTGATATCCCGTTTAAATCGGCGGTTCATGCTGTGGCGGAATGGCTCCAGCCGCTCTTCAAGAAGTTTGCGGGTATTTTTCTCAATATTGGATTCAATGGAAGAGAGGCTGCATGGCTCGATCTTTTCCGGGTTCTTAAAGACGATCCGGCCGGTACAATTGTCAAGCTGTTCAACCATGGCCGGGACAAAGGCGCCGGTCTCCATGTTAAAGGCGACGGATAGGAGTCCTTCCTTTTGTTCATCGCTTTGCGCAATATACCGGCAGGTCAAGATGGCGTATTCGGTTTTCACATCGGCTGCGCTTTCAACTGAGGCCACAGCCTTGTAAAGCGTCAGCTGCTCATCCATCAGGCGCTGGAACCCACCGTTTTTGACGTAATCGAATTCAAGGCGGCAGCCCAGCAAGGGGATCGACTGCATGGCGGTGGCGATCATCTGTTCAAGAATGGGGGCGCCGTAGGTCAGCATATATTGGTTGGCGTTTTCCTCTTCGCCGGTACTGTCACCGCTGATACGGATATGCTCGGGAACATTCAGCAAAGCGCGCAAATGATCCGGGATAAGCGCCTCTATGTCAGCTTCTTCTTTTTCAAGGGCGGCGCCGTGAAATTGTAAAAACCGTGCGGCAAAGTCGAACAGTTCAGGATCAATGCCTTCTTTATCAAGAGCGTTTTCAGATTTCATAGTTTTCACCAAAGAGTTTTTCATCCAGGGCCTTTGTTTTTTCATACCCTGTCTTTAATCGTTTCAGGCGTGTCCCGAGTTTGTTGAATTCCTCTTTGCGGTCATCGGCCGAGGCGGCATTGACCCAGATATCGTAGATCATATCCGAAAAATCCTGTTCACCGCGCATGCGGCCCACAATCATGTCGATCTCGCCCACCACCATTTCAAACATATTGATCTTTCGGTCCAGGATGTCGAGGATATAGTCTTCAGCGGTGCCGGCCGCACACAGGTTGTAGATCCGCACCTCGTTTTCCTGCCCGATTCGGTGGATCCGCCCGATGCGCTGTTCGATGCGCATGGGATTCCAAGGCAGATCATAATTGACCATTTGGTGGCAGAATTGCAGGTTGCGGCCTTCACCGCCCAGTTCGGTGGTGAGCAGAATGTTGTTGCCGGTTCTGAATTTTTCGATTTCCCGGTTTTTCTCCGCGTTGGGCATCTGTCCGTGAAACATGCTGTGGCTGATGTTGTGCCAGGCCAGCACATCCGAGAGATGATCCAAAGTGGCCCGGTACTTGACAAAGACGATGATTTTATCGTCCGAGGCCTTGATTAATTTGACAAGCATCTGGTTTTTGCCCGTATCCCCCATGGAGCGGGTCAGGTTCCGGATCGTCTGAATTTCATCCTGCTGTCGGTTGAGCAGATCATGTTTGCCCGCCAGCTGGGACAGGGTTTTTTCAACAGCCGCCGGTGAGGAGCCGGCTTCGGCAAGCAGATGCTTCAATAGCATTCGGTTTTGTCGGCCGACGGTTGTGTTGACGTCCTGAACGAGCCTCGATATCCGATTATAGAGTTCAATTTCCGAGGGAATCGGCTCTGTCCGGATGGTTTCGGCGAACCGGGGAGGGATATGGATATTGGCCACGGCGCGGGTATTGCGGATCATGACCTGATCGAGAAGCGCCTTGAGGTGGGTGCGGTTTTTGGGGTCTGTGGGGTCGCCCCGGGTCATGAACTCCTCTTTAAATGCCGCCACTGTTTTAAGCTGCCCGGGTTTGAGCAGCGTGATCAGATTATAGAGCTCCATGAGGTTGTTTTCCACCGGGGTTGCGGTTAAAAGCAGGAGAAAACGTTTTTTTAGATTATTGGCCAGCTTCCAGTTCAGCGTGTTTTTGTTTTTCAGGTGATGGGCCTCGTCAATGATCACCAGGTCCCACTCCCGACCGGTGACAGCGGAGAAATTCTTTTTGGATTTAGCCATATTGATTGAGGAGACAATATACGGCTGCTGCCAGAAGTCTTCGCCAAGAGTTCGGAAGGCCGGGTCATCAGTGGAACTGAAATCCATGGCGAATTTTGATTTAAGCTCCTCATGCCATTGGCTGACCAGCGGGGTGGGGGTTAACACCAGGACGTTTTTGACCATCCGGCGAAGCATATATTCCTTTAGCACCATGCACGCCTCGATGGTTTTACCCATTCCGACCTCATCGGCCAGCAGCGCCCGGCCGCGGAATGTTTTGAGGATTTTGCGGGCGGTTTCCTCCTGGTAAACCAGGGAGGTAATGCCTTTAATGGTGTTTAAGCACAGCAGATGATCAAAGGTTTCTTTGAATCGGATGTGCACAGCGTCCATGACCAGGTCATACGTGGCTTTTGTGGCCGGCTGGGCCTGTTTGAAGGCGTCGGCAAGCCCTGGATTTTCAGATTCAACGGTGAGCGGGATCTCCCCGGGGCTCTCCGGGGTTAAAGATAAAGCGGATTCGCAGATGTTAGTCGTTTTTGAAGGCGGCTGCGGCAGATGGTCACCCGAAGCCGCCGGCGCGGGGGTCTGTTCCTTGCCGCGCGGGCTCGGG
Organism: Desulfobacterales bacterium; assembly: GCA_018399235.1. Classification (GTDB taxonomy): domain Bacteria; phylum Desulfobacterota; class Desulfobacteria; order Desulfobacterales; family Desulfosalsimonadaceae; genus M55B175. The sequence goes on from JAGYOX010000044.1 coordinate 21,014, forward strand.
TTTTGGTTGGATTTGTTTTTTTTCGGCTTGGCCCCGGCACGGCCATTTTTGGCGGCGGGCGTTATCTGATTTTCCGGATGTTGCCAAGTTTCCATGTAGCACTGATGCGCTGTGTAGCTGATAATCTCGGCCAGATCTTTTCGGAATTGTACTCCGTTGTTGACGCGTAATTCGTTAAACCGGTCTCTGACTGCCTCGGCAATTTCTCTTGCCCGGCGGTACCGGCCGTCTCTTATAAGGTACCGGCATAGATGCAGAACACCTTCATTATCGTGGGGCGTATTTTCCAGGAGGCCCCGCTCATAGAGTTGAAGCAGGCCGTCAATAATTAGATGAGGCTGATCGCTCAATTCGCCGATACGGATCAGTTCAATAATGGCGTCTTTGTTATCCGGATCGCGTTTGATCGCTTTTTTCAAAAAGTTTGCCGCCTTGCCGTAATTCTGCGAATCCATGTACCAGAGGGCTTCGTCAAAATACAACTCCGCCTTTTCCTTACGGCTCTGGTTCATGCTCTGCCGGCGGCGCTCTTTTTGTTGTTTTTCTTTGCGCTTTGATCGTTTGGCGTTAGATCCGGGCTTGCCCATTGGGGATTACCTGAGCTTTTCAATGATGGTGCTGTTTATATCTCTTGAAAATATTGGAACAGAAATAGCGTCTCTAAATAAGAAATTCAAGTTCGCTTCACAAAAAAGTTTTGAACTTATTGTCATTCACTTTCGGCTGCCGCTCAAGAAAAAAACTATCCTGGGAGAGGTGAGCACATGACCATAGTGCCTTGACCCGGTTGAAATTAGTTATTACAATCGTATTAACAAATTCAGGGGGAAGATATCATGCATGCCATAAAGCTAAGAAAAATCGGCAATTCTGTCCATTCTGCCATTTCATTGTTGTGGATCGCTCCGGATTCCGGGTTGCCTGAATGTTTAGGTTTTGCCGTGCTGATAATAAATCAGCCGATCCTGATTTCATCTAATAACCTCGGCAACTCACCGACGAGATAAAGGGGAAGCGAGAGAAGGGTATATGTGACTTCAACGCTGCCGCCACTTACTCTGGTGGTATATGCGACATCCTGAATGGTTGGCGGGTTGAGATCAAAGCGGACACATATGGATATTTTTTTATTAGCCGCAATCTGCTGTAAGGACTTCAGTGCACCACTTTTGCCGGCTTTAACTTCAATAGGAACGATCTCATTTCCACTTGTTGTGACATAATCAACTTCCGCGTTTGCGGATTTTGCTTCCCGCAGCCAGTAGGTCAGCCGGGGAGGCGCAAATGGATTCAACAGGTGCTGGCCGATGAATTGCTCAGCGAATTTCCCTTCATTAACAAGCGCCTGCCCATCTAAAGCCTGCATAGCAATCCAGTCCGTCCCTGCGAGCCACGCAGCCATACCGACATCCATAAAAATCAGCTTATAGACGTTCTCATTGATATCCGCCGTCAAAGGCACACCTGAACAATGACTGTGAAACACCTGATGGCATATCCTGGCTTTGACCAGCAGGTCAATGACGGCCTTTACCTCCCTGGATTTATTCTCCCTGGAAATATTGCTGTATTTGACTTTTTGCCCGATAATTCGGGGAATCTGACGAAACACAATCTGCATTAACGCCAGATCTTTTTGTCTGGCATATTTTGAAAAATCGTCTTGATAGGTTTCGGCAATGGAGCGATGGACAGCCGTAACTTCCGTTAAGCTGTTTTCTTCAGCAAATGCGTTAACAGCTTCCGGCATTCCACCGACGAACAAGTATTCCCTTTGACGTTTTATTAATTTTCTGTGCGCGGTTTCGGGTATTGGCTGGGTATTGTGAAACCCAATGTGAAAATCGGACAAATAAGATGACAATCCGGGTTCAACAGCGTTTAAAAATTCTGAAAAAGTCATGGGGCCCAGATGATAATATTCAATT